>SKYF01000126.1 GCA_007128005.1 Bdellovibrionales bacterium | reverse complement strand
GCAGCAAAGACTGTGGATCGTATCATAGATGTCTTCCCCGACTCCCAACAGGCCCAGGTGCGCACCATGCTGGCAGAAAGCCTTCGCGGGGTTGTCGCCCAGACGCTCTTTCCCCGTGCTGACAAGCCCGGCAGGGTCGCCGCTCTGGAAGTCCTTGTGAACAATCACGCCGTCGCCAACCTGATCCGCGAGGGTAAGACCTTCCAAATTCCCTCCGCCATGCAAACAGGCATGAACTACGGCATGTTGACCTTTGAACAGTCCCTCACCAAATTAGTTGTCGAAGGAAAGATTGAAAAGTCGACCGCGGACAATTTCCTTGGAAAAAAGGCGGCTCCCCCCCCAGAGGGAGTCACTGAAAGAAGAGCCACACCCCGGCCAGCCCCAGCGGCTAAGGCTGCGGGGGCAAGACCTTCCCCAGGAGCAGCTCCAAAGGGTCCCTCTCCAGACTCTGGAATCCGTATCACCTCGGTGGAAGATGGGGGCAGCAGCGGCTCGGGACTTCTCAAGAGCTTTGGCTTTGGCAAGAAAGCAGGGTAATTTTTTCTAAATCTTTTTCAATTTTTCACGATGCTCCGAGTTAGGAGCCGGTCATTTTCGATCTGCGCTCCGAGCCATCAAAAGCAAAAAGGAGCTTTGACCTCTGAGATTTTTCCAGGTTAGCCTCGTCTTCTATGAGGAAATGGAATTTTCGTCATAATTGGTGGTCCCTTTTAGGTGCATCCAGCTTGTTACTTCTGTGTGCCTGTGAGGACAGACAAAACTATGCCATGCATCTGGGTATTCCGGAGCCTGCGGCCAGTGAAGCCCCAGGCAAAGGAGACTGGCCGCCCACTGGCCTTGAGGGGAAGGAAGACTCCCATCCCCAACTCAACCCCCGAGCCCAAAACTTTATTGAGAGCTGGTGTGACAAGTGGTCTTTGCTTCCTGCCGACAGCTTCGACACCCTTCAGGTGCTGATGGGGCTCACCTCTTTCCCTACCAACTGTGAGGCCGCCGCCATTGAGCTCAGTCAGATGGACTCTCTGGTCATTGACCTGACAGACCAGTCCCCAAAAATGGGCCAGGGGCCCCTCAAAAGTCTGAGACCTCTGAGCAGCCTGACCCAGCTCAGAAGCCTTAAGATATCCGGAAACAACTGGTCCAACCTAGATGTCAGATCGCTTTTTATGCCCTTGAGATATCTGGTGCAACTGGAAGACCTGGACTTATCCAATAATAACTTGAAGAGCATCGAGGATCTGAGTGAGCGCCTTCCCCTGCTCTCCACCCTCAACCTTTCTGACAACCAATTGAATCAAGGTGACTTATATGTGGCTGAGTTTTATCGCCTCCGCCGTCTGGATCTCTCAAACAATGGCCTGACTGAGCTGCCCTTTATGCCGGCAAGCCTTGAGAAACTCTATGTAAGCGAAAATTACCTTGCTACTCTGAGTGCCTTTTCAGGTATTTGGGAACACCCCAACTACACCAGTACAAATGGAGCAAGCAACTCCACCCTACGGGTTCTGGAAGCCAGACAGCAGTTTCGTTTGGGTAATCGAACTGGGAGGAGCCGAAAAGGTTTTTCAAACCAGCCTTTGAAACCCGGCGATTTAGAAAACTTGGAACGGGAGCTGTCCTGGCGACTGCCCAAGGCCGACTACATTCGACTCTAGGGCCCTTTGAGTTCTGACAACAGGAGTTTTTCTTGAGTAGCGACTACACCACCTCCCCCTGTCGTCAATTTGAGCTGATGAACCTGGGGATGGTTCACCGTGAAATCAACTTTAGTCGTAGCGTATTATTTATGGCCGAAATCGACTTGAGCGAGATCGAGGCCATTCGCTCTCAGTGTTCTAAAGACACTCGCCCCTCCTACACAGCCTTTGTGGCAAAGGCTGTGGGCCTAAGCCTCAAAGAGTTTCCCTACGCCAACCGGCGACTCTACCGACCCTTTGGGCTTCCCTTTTTGTGGCGCTATCAGAACTTCACGGCCTCCGACATTGCCATCGCCATCGAGGTGGATCTCGATGACATCCACTCCGTCGCCTATATGGAAGTTCTCACAGACACCGACAGGAGACCCCTTACAGAGCTCACCGAGCAACTGAGGCAGTTCTCCTCATCAAGGGAGGCCAGCCCTCAGTGGCAGTCCTTTTCTTGGGTGGGCCTTAAAGTCCCGCGCCCCTTTCAGGGCCTCCTCGTGAGCCTCCCCCTCTGGATTCCAAGCCTCTGGAGGCGCTACAGAGGAGCTGCCAGCATGATCAGCTCTCCTGCCAAATATGGTGTGGACTCACTGGTCACCTCTTGGTCTCACCCCCTATCCTTCTCTTTTGGGCTCGCCCAAGAAAAGGCCCTGGCTGTTGAGGGAGAGGTGGTCGCCCGGCCGGCCTTTACCTTCTGCATGAACTTTGACCGTCGCATTATGGCCGGAGCTCAGGCGGCAAGATTCTTTAACAGCGTCTGCGAAAAGCTGCGCAAACCTCAGGCAATGGAAGCGTGAGAAAGACACCAGCAACTAGCATTTTTATTTTTGTCACTTTGTTTTTTCTGACGGCCTTGACGAGCTTGGCGGCCAGCTATGGGACCTCGCTTTTGCTCCCCGAAGGGAGCTTTCGCCCCCTGATCCTAGTTGGCCTCTTTTTGGGTTTTTACCTGTCTTTTGCAATTTCCTTTTACCGACTGTTCCTGTTTTTCTTTCCTGTTACAACAGGATACCTAGATAAGGGCACTCGCCCAGAAATGATCAGCTATGTGGTGGTCTTATTTTACCTGGTCATCTTCAACAGTCTGATTCGCAGTCATATCATCCCCGTGCCCTTTTTAAGTGCCCTCTACCGGGCCCTTGGGGCCAAAATTGGCCATAACTCCTATGTGGCGGGAGTCCTCCTAGATCCCCACCTGACTCAAATTGGCGACAACAGCATTGTCGGCCATGGCGCCGTTGTCTTTGCCCACGTCATAGAGGGTGAGGACTACGAACTGGCTCCGGTGAAGCTGGGGAGCTCAGTGACCATTGGAGCTAACAGTGTGATCATGCCCGACGTCCACATTGGCGATGGAGCCATTGTGGCCTGCGGCTCTGTCGTGAGCAAAGGAGCCCGCATCCCCGCAGGCGAAACCTGGGGTGGAGTTCCTGCCAAAAAACTAAAGTGAGGTCAACCCGTCGGCCACTCTTCCACCTCAACTCAAAAGGCTTCACCGCGAAGCAGATGGGAGGCGAGGAATTTTATGGGCACCTTGATATCTAGGATGTGTTCGCCCTCCTGATGGCAGAGGATGAGGGGCGGAGGTTGGCCTTTGAAGACGCGTTTTATTTCTGGATAGGTGCGAAGATCTGGGACCCTTTGAGCTGTGACTTTGGCCTCGACAAACAGAAACTCTTGGGGGCTCTTTTGGATGAGAAGGTCGACTTCTTCGCCAGCTCTGGAGCGCCAGTGAAAGAGACTCCAGCCCAGCTGGTGATTGATATTGAGCTTCCAAATTTCGGAAAAGACCAGATTCTCAAAAAGATGTCCTTGCTGCGGAGAGGTGAGGATTGGCTCGGCCGCAGTCCAGCCTTGAAGTCGACAAGCTAGGCCCGTATCCAGAAAATAGACCTTAGGAGACTTGATGAGACGACTTGATAAGTTTGAGTGAAACGGCTGAATGAGAGCGATGACACCCATCTTCTCAAGGACGGAAATCCAGGACTTCACAGTGCCAGCGTCGACCCCAATGTCGTTGCTAAGCGAGCTCACATTTAGAATCTCAGCAGTTCGTCCAGCTAGTAACTTCAGCAAATTTAAGAACTCACGGCTCTTTTGAATGCCAGCAGCTAGGACAATGTCCTTTTCAACGTAGCTGCTGATGTAGTCGTCAAGGTACTTCTTCACATTTTTAGCTTCTGAGGCGTGAAGCTCTGGCCACCCGCCCATATACAAAAAATTCTGGACCCCAATCTGCGGCTTTGCATTGATGGTCTCACTCAGACTTAAAGTGTTCATATCAAAGAAGCTCGCTCGTCCAGCCAAACTCTCTTTAACGAATTTATCCATCAAAATTTGGTTTGATCCGCTGAGCCTAACGAGGGTCTGAGACTTAAAATGGGCCTGTCTCTTAATAATGTCTATTTTTCGCTTGAGAGAGGGGAACAAGTTGGGAGCGTACTGGGCTTCGTCGATAAAAATTTTTTGCCCAGAGAACTGCTTGAGAAATAATTCGGGATCTGTTTGGGCCAACTCACGTAGGGAGGGATCATCCAGAGACAATTCCTTAAAGCTGGGGTCTAGACGCAGAATGAGGCTGGATTTTCCGCACTGCCTAGGACCTCTAATAATCTGAATGGGGTCCTTATTTTCCTTTATTGAATGATAAATTTCCCTATCAATCCACATATTTGACAAAACTAGAATGGGAATCCATATTTGTCAACAAGTCTCGGCTGTTCCCGAGAAGTAGAAATTGGAGGTCCCCAAAATAGGCCTCTGTCTGGCTCATATTGTTGTCCTCCGTGACCCGGGCGGTGATGGAGACATATCTCCTCGCTGAGGCAGATCATCTCGCTTCATCCTCTCCAGCCCAAACTCCCTCACCCCCTCTCGCACATTGCAGCCAAAACACAAAAGGCGCAAATTCTCCTCCTCGCAGCCTCCCCCCAGGGCCACTGGAACAATGTGATCCACCTGAAGGCCCTGTTGACTCCCACACTT
>SKYF01000110.1 GCA_007128005.1 Bdellovibrionales bacterium | reverse complement strand
TTGCGGGCTTTGTGGGCATGAAGGCTGCGACTAAAGCCAATGTGCGCACGGCAGCAGCAGCCAAAGACCATGGTGTGGCCGCAGCGCTTTTAGTGGCCTTTAACGGGGGCTCAGTGATGGGTTTGGCCGTGGCGAGTCTTGGTCTGTTGGGACTTGGACTGCTCTACTTTATATTTGTCGGCGACCCCGATTCGGCTTCAGTGATCACCGGATTTTCTATGGGAGCCTCGTCCATCGCTCTGTTTGCCCGTATTGGTGGTGGGATATTTACCAAGGCCGCCGATGTGGGTTCTGACCTTGTGGGCAAGGTGGAAGCCGGTATTCCCGAAGACGATCCCCGCAACCCCGGAGTGATTGCCGACAACGTGGGCGACAACGTGGGCGATGTGGCCGGAATGGGTGCCGACATCTTTGAATCCTATGTGGGCGCCATGGTGGCAGCTATCACTATTGCCGCCACCATGACCGCAATGGAAGTCAGTGGCTACGGCTCTGGAGTGACCAAAGAGATGCTAATGGGACTGCCTCTGTTTATGGCGGTGATTGGCTTAGGCGCTTCATTGATCGGGATCTTTGGCATGAACTTTTTTAAGAGTATTGAGCCATCAAAGGCCCTGACTCTGTCTGAAGTGACTGCTGGAGTGATCTTCTTAGGCGGAACCTTTGTTTTCCTCAATGCCTTTGGCTACAGTCTGGGAATTTTTTGGGCCGTCATCGCTGGAACCGTGGCGGGCTTTGCGATTGGCAAATCCACAGAATACTTCACTGCTGGAAAACCTGTTTACCGAGTGGCCAATGCCTCGAAAACTGGTCCTGCAACCAATATTATCTCAGGCTTCGCTGTAGGGCTTGAGTCCAGCGCTCCTCCTCTTGCATTAATTGCGGGTGCTATCTACATTTCCCACGCCCAAGCTGGCCTCTATGGGATTGCCATGGCCGCAGTCGGAATGTTGGCCACCGTGGGTGTGACCATGACCATCGATGCCTACGGACCTGTGGCGGACAATGCCGGAGGGATTTCTGAGATGTCCAAGCTGGGCCCTGAGGTGAGAAAAATCACTGATGGTTTGGATGCCATTGGCAACACGACAGCTGCCATTGGTAAGGGTTTTGCCATTGGCTCTGCGGCCCTGACAGCCCTGGCTCTCTTTGTGGCCTACAAGCAGTCCGTGGACTTTGCCTCTGCGGGTGCCGTTAGGGTGATTATGGATATCACTGACCCTCAGGTGGTGGTGGGCCTGTTTTTGGGCGCCATGGTGGTGCTGCTGGCAGCATCCATGACCATGACTTCTGTGGGTAAAGCTGCAGGTGAGATGGTGGAGGAGATCCGCCGTCAGTTCAGAGAAATCCCTGGTCTTTTGGCCGGAACGGGCAAGCCCGACACAGCTCGTTGTGTGGAAATTTCTACCAAGGCCGCCCTAAAAGAAATGATCCTGCCCGGTGTTTTGGCGGTGGTAGCTCCGGTGATTGTGGGCTTTGGACTTGGCCCCAGTGCTTTGGGTGGAATGTTGGCCGGAACTCTGATCACTGGGGTGACCTTGGCACTGCTGATGTCCAACTCGGGAGGAGCCTGGGACAACGCCAAAAAGTACATTGAAAAGGGCGATATTGAAGGAGAAGTCAAGGGCGGAGCGGCCCATGCGGCTGCCGTGATCGGTGACACTGTCGGCGACCCCTTTAAGGACACAACGGGTCCTTCAATGAACATTTTGGTCAAGTTGATCTCAATTGTGTCGCTGATCTTGGCCCCATTGATTGTGTAAAGATCTTTTCATATAAACTCAGTGCCCTTATTAGGGTATAAAGCCAAGGGGACCTTCTGTGTGGGGTCCCCTTTGGAGTTTAAATGGAGATACAAAGGGTCACAGTGAAAGAGGCCTTGAGCTGGTTTGGGCAGAGCTTTGAGTTGATTGCCCGGAGGCCTTTTTACCTTTTGGGAGTCCTTTTAGGTTTAACGATGTTCTCGGCTCTGCTGAGCCGGGTTTATTTGGTGGGGCCCATGCTCTGCTCGGTGATCAGTCCGCTGATCTTTGCAGGCTTGTTGATGATGGTCTCCCGGTTTATTGACCGCTTTGACTTGAAATTTGAAGATCTTTTGGTGGTTTTTTTTCGTGCAGATCTCTTGTATCGACTGCTGCCGCTATCAGCAGCGTCACTTCTCGTGTATTTGGCCTTAGAGGTTCTGGTGGGCTGGCAGCTGCTCGCCTTTGCGGGACTGAGTTTTTGGCTCTGGTTGGCCCTCAGTGTGGGTGTGTTGATGTCACTGGGATTGGTGTTTGCCCTGCCGCTGGTGATCTTTGAGTCTGTGGAGTGGAGCAGGGCTCTGCCTCTCAGTGCTCAGGCGGTGGCAGCCAACCTAAAACCTTTTTTGGTTATGGCGGCACTCTTGCTTTTGGCAGGGGGTTTCAGCGCCTACTTCAGACTGCTGATGATGCCCTATACACTGTTGTTGAGCATGGTCTTGTATATGGCCTTCCGGCGGATTTTTGAGCCGCCTGAGCCGGTTTTGCTGGCGGCCCGCGAGGTTTTTGATGAGGAGCCCGCTCCCTGTTAAGACAACACCTTAGTCTTAGGTAAGCCGCGAAAGTCATTGTCCAGGGTGAGAAGCTGTGCAGAGCTGTCCCGGCTGTGGGCGAGAATGAAGCTGTCAGCGGCTCCGAGCTTGTACTGTAGGGATAGGTCGGCAGCTAGGAGAGCAATCTCACGGGTGAGAGGCTGGACATCAAATTGAGACATATAAGATGCCGCAGCCAGTGCCACATCCTCCGAGGTGGACTGTTTGATTTTCTTGTAGACTTCATAAACAGTCAGAGAGGGAACAATAACCCTTTCTGCTGAACTGATTTCTTCTTGGCACTTCTTGGCTAGAGCTCCCTCAGAAAAAATCTCAACCCAGCAAGAGGAGTCAACTACAAGCGCCATCAAATTTTCCTCTCTCGCTTATCTCTTAGGCCTTTATGGGAGATCTTCCCCTGCAAATCCTCTTTCAGTCTGTCTAAAGAGGGAATCGGCACCAAATAGGCGACCCCTCCCTTGGCGATCACATCGACTTGGGTTCCGGGCCTCAGCCCCAGCTGTTCTCTCACACTCTCTGGGATTACCACCTGGTATTTGGAAGAGACTTTGACTGCCATTGTGGCCTCCTTTGCCCGGACCCTTTTGGCTCAGGCTTAAAGTCATGTTAAACGAATATTTGATCGATGTCAATATCGTTGAACTTGGCTGGTGGCTTGAGATCAGATTTTTGGAAACAGGGGCTCACCCTTCTGAATGGGGGTTCCAGCGGCAATGGCAGGCACTTTACTGAGGCTGTCCCAGTTCAAAGCGGCCTCAGCCTGGCCCAGTCGCCCGAGAAGGTCGTCCATTTTATAGGGCATCACGGGGTGCAGGAGTACTGCAGCAGTTCTTAAGACCTCAAGGCTGAGAAGCAGAACTTGACCCGCAGAGGCAAGATCCTCCTTGGCGGTCTTCCAGGGAGCGGTTTCCTCCAGGTATTTATTGGCCTGATTGAGCAAGAGGACCACTTGTTCCAGAGCCCGACTGGGGGAGAACTTTTCAATCTCGGCCCGGACGAGTTCAGGTGTTTTTAAGAGCATGTCCTGAAGGCTGCGGGCCGACTCGCTTTGGCCCAAATCTCCTCCCACAGACTCTAGACTGGGAGTGCTTCCCGAGAAGTACTTGCCAATCAGGTTTGAAGTTCTGCTGTAGAGATTGCCCAAGTTGTTGGCGAGATCCGTATTGCTCCTTCCGACAATCAGCTCCTCGGAGATGGGAGCGTCATTGCCCAGGTGAATATCACGAACCAGAAAATAGCGAAGGGCATCGACGCCTACGATATCCTTTAGGTCCAGGGGGTTGATCACATGGCCTTGGGACTTGGACATCTTGCCCGCATCTTTATTGAGAATCCAGCCGTGGGCATAAATGACCCGAGGCAGGGGAGCGCCCAAGGCCATCAGCATGGCGGGCCAGTACACGGCGTGGGTGGTGAGGATGTCCTTGCCGAGTAGGTGATGAACAGAGGATTCTGATGGATCGCCTTGGCCCCACCACCTTGCAAATTCACTTTTTCGGTCGGGCTGTTGGAAGCCCACGCCGGTGGCGTAATTTAACAGAGCATCAAACCAAACATAAGTGACATAGTCGCGGTCAAAGGGGATTTCCACTCCCCAGCTCAAACGGCTTTTGGGACGGCTGATACACAGATCCGCCAGGGGCTGGCGCAAAAACCCGAGCACTTCGTTGCGGCGGCTCTCCGGCTGAATAAACTTTGGATGGGACTGAATATGATCAATCAAGGCCTGTTGGTACTTGGACATCTGAAAAAAATAATTTTTCTCCTCAATCCAAGTGACCTCTTTGCCGTCAGGGGTTTTTCCGTCGATCAAATCCTTTTCGGTGTAGAACATCTCATCGCTCACGCAGTACCAGCCAGAGTAGTCCTTGGCGTAGATCTCTCCCTTGTCGTAGAGCTGCTGAAGGCTTGCTTGCACAGCCTCTTTATGAAACGGATCAGTGGTGCGAAAAAAAATATCATAGTCGATATAGAGCTCTTGCCAGGCCTCTTTGAAGGCCTTCACCATGTCGTCGCAGTGCTCTTGTGGGCTTAGGCCCCGCTTTTCGGCGGCCTGTTGGCACTTTTGGCCGTGCTCATCAGTGCCAGTCAAGAGGCAAGTCTGTCGTCCAAAGAGCTTATGGTAGCGGTTGAGCACGTCAGCCGTGATGGTGCAGTAGGCAGTCCCCAGGTGAGGTCTGTCGTTGACGTAGTACAGGGGAGTTGTAATGTAAAAATTATTTTGTGATTCAGGCATGGGCTTTCTCGTTCAGTGGCAACAGGTTTTAATTGTCCAGCTTGAGGTGTTTCTTTATCCGGGCCAAATCTTTTCGCATCTCAGGTAGGTGAGTCAAGCTGGCCGTCGTCCGAAGGTGCTCTTTTACGGGTTGAGGGGGGTAGCCTCCATAGGCTCCAGGCTCAGTCAGAGTTTTGGGCACACCGGTGAGTCCTGCAAGCTGCACATGGCTTGCCACTTCCAAGTGGCCGCTCACCGTGGTGCGTCCCCCCACAACAACTTGATCCCCTAAGGTGACGGAGCCGGCCGAGATAAAGCCTCCAGTGATAAGGCAGTTTTTCCCACAGCGAAAGTTGTGGCCAAAGTGGCAGTGGTTGTCGATCTTAGTTCCTGACCCCACCACGGAGTCCTCGAGCGTGCCGCGATCCATACTCACGTTGGCACCAATATGCACTCCATCCTCAAGGATGACTCGGCCCAAGTGGGGGATGCGATGGTGCTGGCCTAAGTCATCATGGGCATAGCCAAAGCCCTCAGTTCCAATACAGGAAAAGGGGTGAATCTCGCAGTCCTCGCCCACTTGAGTTTGCGGGCCCAAGTAGACGTTGGAGTGCAGATGACTTCGCGCTTTCACCCAGGCCCCCTCCTCCACATGGCAGTGACTGCCAACCACCGCGCCGGATTCAATGACCACATCGGGGCCGATCACGGCATAGGGGCCGACAAGGGCCTTGGGGTCGACCCTGGCTGAGGGATGAATGGCTGCGGTGGGGTGGATGGGGACATCTGAATCGAAGGCTTTACGAAAGAAGTTGGGGGCAAAATACTTTCTTGAGATCAAAGCCAGAGCCAGGGTGACCTTGGGGGTCTGAAGGAGACAAGTCCGCTCAAGATAAGATTGGTGCTCAGCAGTGAGGCTCCCAACTAAGGCTGGGGAGAGAATGGCAATGGCTGGAGGCGGATGGTGGCTCTCCCGCCTGGAGAGCAGGGCCTGTAGGTGCTTGGCTTCCCCTGTAAAAACAAGGCTTTGGGCGTTGCAAAGTGAGGGGGAGCTGAGGTTTTGTGCCGCGGCTGAGTCCAGGGGGCCTGAGATGTGGGACAATTTTAGACTCTCGCCAAACTCCTCGATCAGCTGGACGGCCGATAGTGTAGAGTGATCAGGGTGTTGTAGTTTGTGGCTTTCGGGCATATGAAGAAGCCTCCTGGCTTGGGGAGCAGACTATCAGGTCCTAGAATCCGCTCTCAATGGGGGTTGCAAAGCGTTAGGGACTAGCCATTAACGAATAATTAGGTTAGTTTGTCGAGGTTTTTTTTAAAAGAGGGGGTATGGAGAACTATGGCCAAAGCAAAAAAATCCGCGGCTAAAAAAACCGCTAAAAAGGCGACTCAGAAGATAGCTAAAAAGGTAGCCAAAAAAACGGCCAGCAAGATGCCGAAGAAGGCAGCCAAAAAAACCGCCAAAAAAGCAGTGACGAAAGCCGCCAAGAAGCCCGTCACCAAGAAGCCAGCCGCGAAGGCGGTAAAAGCGGTAAAAAAAGAGGTCACTCCAGAATCTCTGCCAGCAGATGCTAAGAAAAGCCCGGCTCCCTCTCCCAAACCCACTGTGACTCAGGCGGCCAGTCCTCGCTCTGCCAATGGGCGGGCTGTGGACAGCAAAGGGCCTGCCGAAGTGGCTGCAGAGGCCCGGGCCAAGCGAGCCCTGAAGAAGGCCTCACGCAAGCAGGCTCAGATGGACGAGGAGACGGCCAAAATTGCTCAGAAGTGGGGTCAGTACCAACGCAAAGCTAGAAATGTGAAGGCCAAGGCCTACAATATGCGCCACAGCTATGAGGCCATGACTCCCATTGAACACAAGATTTTGGGCTGGGGATTTATTTTATCCAATCGCAACGATCGCCTTGAAGTCTTATTTAAAGATGGGATAAGATTCCTTATTTCCAACTATAAGCCCGATTGATAGCGAAGGAGACAGCAAAAACCAATGGCGAAGGATGATTTAGCTCAACTTGAAGGTCGTGTTGTGGATGCAGGTGCAGGAGGTATTTACAAGGTGAAACTGGAAAACGACATGGAGATCGCCGCCAAGCTCTGTGGAAAAATGCGTCGCTTCAACATTCGCGTCGTGGTTGGAGATCGGGTCACGGTGGGGGTTTCTCCCTATGACCCCACTCATGGTTTGATTATGTATCGCCACAAGTAAGCCTTTATTTGAAGTCTTCCAAAGTGAGGTTGTAATTACCCTATGACATCTAAGAATCTTTCTGAGGCCTTTAAAGGCTTTCTGCACCGCCGTCTGCCGCAAATGTCCCAAAAATCTGTTCAGGCTGTCCTGGAGATGAGTGCCGAAGGAGCGACAGTTCCCTTTATGGCGCGCTATCGCAAAGAGCGAACTGGCAATCTGGATGAAGTTGAGATCAGGGCTATTTTGGACCTCCATGAAGAGCATCAGGAGATCACCAAGCGCAGGGACTTTATTCTCAAAGAAGTCGAAAAACAGGGCAACCTGACCCAGGAGCTGAAAGGCCGCATTGAGGCCTGCGATGATCTCGGCGAACTGGAGGAGATCTATCGTCCCTTTAAGCGCAAAAAGAAGACCAAGGCCACCTTGGCAAGAGAGGCGGGCCTTGAGCCCATGGCCGACTGGCTGTGGTCTTTGGGGCAGGGTGAACTCAAAGATGAGAAGAGCTTGGAAGTCAAAGCCAAGGAGTTTATCAACCCCACTCTGGGCTATGCCACCTATGAAGAGGTCCTCAGAGGAGCTCAACATATTTTGGTTGAGAAAATTTCCAACCAGGCTCACCTGCGTCAGCTGGTCCGCGAGGAGTTCAAGAACAACGGAAAGGTCGTTTCAGCCAAGACCACCAAGTTTAAGACCCACTCCAAGTATGAGATGTACGGCGAGTTCTCTGAGGCAGTAAAAAACTTGGCGCAGAAAAAAGCCTCCCACCGCTACCTGGCTTTGCGCAGGGGCTGGCAGGAGGGAGAGCTCAAGGTGTCGATTGAAGCCGACGAGCCATCCTTGCTAAAGACCTTTGAGGCCTTTGCGGTTACAGATGAATCCAGTCAGGCCACGGCTTTCTTGAAAGACTGCGCCAAGCAGGCCCTGATGGTGCATGTGATTCCCTCTATCACCAACGAGATTCATCGGGAACTCAAGGAACAGGCAGACAAAGACGCCATTGGCGTCTTTGCTGAGAACGTGCGCCGAGTTCTAATGGGCTCTCCCTTTGGTCCAAAGCGAGTTTTGGGTGTGGACCCTGGTCTGCGCACAGGCTGCAAACTGGCCTTGATCGACAGCAGCGGACATTTTATTTCCCATACAGTTTTACACACCCAAGGGGAGCAGGCCAAAGAAAAGGCCAAGCAGCTTTTTGCCGACACTTTTAAGCAGGTCAAAATAGAGGCCGTGGCAGTCGGCAACGGAACCGGTGGCAGAGAGGCCGAGGCCTTTATTCGCGAGATCTTCAAAGAGCTGGAGATAGGCTGCCCGGTGATCCTGATCAATGAATCGGGGGCCAGTGTCTACTCGGCCTCTGAGGTGGCCCGCAATGAATTTCCTGACCTGGACTTAACTGTGCGCGGAGCCATCTCCATTGCCCGCAGACTTCAAGACCCTCTGTCAGAGTTGGTCAAGATTGACCCAAAGAGCATTGGGGTGGGGCAGTACCAGCACGATGTTCCGCAAAGTCAGATCAAAAAGTCTCTGCACGAGGTGGTGGAGTCTTGTGTGAATCAGGTGGGGGTGGATTTAAACACAGCCTCTGAGTCTTTGCTCCAATATGTCTCCGGCATAGGTCCCGCCTTGGCGGCAAATATTGTGTCCCACCGCCGCGACAAGGGGCTCTTTCAAGAGCGCTCCGACCTGCTTAAGGTGCCTCAGTTCTCCTCCAAAGTCTTTGAGCAGAGCGGAGGCTTTTTGCGTATTGCTGGCGGCAAGATCAGTCTGGATGCAACGGGCATTCACCCCGAACGCTACACGGCTGTCAGGGATATGGCCCATGAGCTGGGTGTCAGTGTCTCTCAGTTGATGGGAGAGGGTGCTAAGAAGCTCAGAGAGATTAAGGAAAAGTGGGCAAAACTGGTCGGTGAGTTTACTTTTGAAGATATTGTCGCTGAACTGGAAAAGCCAGGTCGGGACCCGCGCGATCCCTTTAAGGTCTTTCAGTACCGCGAAGATATCCATGAGGTGAAGGACCTCAAGCAGGACATGATCTGTCCCGGAGTTGTGACCAACGTGACGAATTTTGGGGCCTTTGTGGACATTGGGGTCCACCAAGATGGCCTGGTGCATATTTCCGAGCTGTCGGACAAGTTTGTCGATGATCCCAGCAAGGTGGTCAGCCCTGGAGATCAGGTCAAAGTGAAGGTTTTGGCCGTGGATTTGGACAAGAACCAGATTTCCCTCAGTATGAAGCTCGAAAACAAACCTCGCGTCGTGGAGCGCGTGGAGCGAGCTGACAGGGCTGAGAGAAGTGAGAGATCTGCACGGGGCCCAGCCGCTCAACGGCGCGGTGCGGGTGGTGGAGCCAAGAAAGCCAAGCCTCGTTCAGGGCAAAGGCCCTCCGAAGCAGGGGGGCGGCCGGGCCGCGGGCAAAAACCCGGTCAGAAAAAACCCGGGGCGGATCAGCGTCGACCAGGCAAACCCTTCAACAACCCCTTTGCCGCCCTTGGTAACCTTAAGGGCTGACATGGCAACTCCTGACATGTCAACTCTTGAGGTCGCCAGCCACTTTCGCGCCAGGCCCTAGAGTGGGCTTTGACTCGCCACATATCCAAACACGGCCTGGCACCTTTTAGAAAAAGAAGTCGATGATCTCTTGGGCCAAAAGGCCTGGGTTTTCCATATTGGTGCTATGGCCTTGGCCTTTTAGTTTCTTAAACTGCCCTGAGGGCAGGCCCTTGGCCAGGGCTTGAGATTCGGCCATGGGCAAGAGGGTGTCGAACTCTCCGTGCAGCACCATCACGGGGTGGGGAATGTCTTTGAGGTGCTGATAAAGATCTACCTGTTTGAGGGCATCGGGCACTCCATGCCAGATCTCCTCTTGCACCTGAAAGGCATCATCCACAAGGGCTTGGAACTGAGGGTCTTCAGGCTGAACTCCTCGGATGGTGCCGGCCATCACCGAAGCACAAAACTCCCGGTCTGCCTTCATCTGGGAAAAGGCATCGTACATTTCTTGGCCAAATTGAATACCTTTGGCACCAACCGGATCTAGGAGGAGAGCTTTTTCAAATAGCCCTGGCTCCAACAAAAGGCAGTAAAGGGCAATCAAGCCCCCTGTGGAGTGCCCAACAAGGTGAACATTCTTGAGGCCCGCCGTATGGCAAAACTGAATATAGTCCTTGGCAAGCTCTTTCATCTGCAGTGTCTCAACTGTGATGGGCCCGCGGCTTTTGCCACAGCCCAGCCACTCCATCGCAGCCAGGCTTCCGGTCAGAGTCTCATCCTCTTCCCACTGGGCTTTGAGCTCCACCATGGTGGGCTCCCACCACTTGTTGGAGGACAAATTCCCGTGGATAAACAAAACATCTTCAGGGGAGGAGAGAGGCCTAAGATCATAGTGAAGAGTTTTTTCTTTGCTTTGCATAAACGGCATATTTAGACCGACTCGCTTTCTGTCTGCTCGCCTTTGGCCTCTTGGCGGATCTGTTGGAGCAGCACCTTTTTTAAAATTTTTCCGCTGTCGCCCTTGGGCAGCTCATCCACGAAGTCCACCTTTGAGGGCACCTTGTACTTTGCCAGATGCTTCTCACAGTGGGCGAGGACTGCAGCTTCGTCCAGTTTAGCCGAAGTGGATAAAGAAATAAACGCCCTTCCGGATTCACCCCATTTTTCATGGGGCACTCCGACAACAGCCACCTCTCTGACCCCCTCTAGCCTAGAGATAGCAGCCTCCACCTCTGCGGGAAACACGTTCTCGCCACCGCTGATATACATTTCCTTTTTTCTGCCCACGATGTAGTAGTAGCCTTCAGGGTCCACCTTGACCAGGTCCCCTGTTTTGAGCCAGCCGTTTTCAAGCGCCTCGGCAGTGGCCTTGGGGTTGTGCCAGTAGCCGTCCATTTGCATAGGGCCCCGCACCCAGAGCTCTCCCATCTCTTCTTGAGGGGCATTATGCCCTTCATCGGTCACCACTCGGGTTTCCACATAGAAGTTGGGCTGACCAATAGAGCCGATCTTGCGCATGGAGTCCCTCTCGTGAAGGGAAAACAGTCCTGGGCCACACTCGGTCAGTCCATAGCCCTGGCGGATGGGAATGCCCTTGTTGTGCCAGGTCTCAATGTTTTTCAAGCTCATGGGCTCTCCTCCCACCACGGCGTAGCGAACAGAACTCAAATCCACTGAAGCAAAGCTGGGGCTTTCTGACAGTCGCTCCATGGTGGTGGGCACCCCAAACAAGACAGTCAGTGATTCCTCTGCGCAGGCCCTTAGAATCTGCTCAGGGTCGAATTTTTGACTGAGCAGAATGTGGGCTCCGTGGTGCAAAAAGGGAGTGGTCAGCACATTCCAACCCCCGGTGTGAAACAGGGGCAAAAAGATCAAGGCCTTATCTTGGCTGGTGAGATTGAGGCGCAGACCCGTGTTGATGGAGTTCCAGAACAGGGCTCGGTGGCTGAGGACAACGCCTTTGGGCTGCCCTGTGGTGCCGGCGGTGTAGAGGATCATGCAGGGGTCGTCAAATTGTCCTAAGTGGGGAAAGTCCACAGCGCTCTTGAGGCTGTCTTCGACAAGAGACATCAGGCTGTTTGGCCCATGAAAGCCGAGCTGGTGGCGGGGTCGAGTCTCTGAGGGGAGCTGTTCCACGGAGTTCTTAAACTCCTCCTCGTAGACCAACAGTTGAACTGAGGCATCGCTGATCAGGGCCTTGAGCTCACTGGGGGTCAGGCGAAAGTTTAAGGGTGCAAGAAGAGCGCCCAGTCGGTGTAGGGCAAAAAACAGCAAAATGCTTTCAATTTCATTGCGGGCCAGCAGGGCCACACGGTCACCTCTGCGCAGCCCAAACTCTTGGCTGAGTCGAGCGGCCAGGCCCTGAGCGATCTGGTGACACTGTTTGTAGGTGTAGCTTCGTCCGCGGTCGTAGTCGGTGAGAGCAGGGCTATTCGGCGAGTGCAGGGCCCAACGCTCGAGCCAGTCCGTTTGCAGCCTTTGGGATTGTGGCATCATCTGGGTCATAGAGTCCACTCCATCGCCATGCCCGCCATGGCCACTCCGGCCCCTGAGGCAATCAAAGCCACCAGATCCCCCTTTTTCAAAGCCCCCTGTTGGTAGGCATCGGCTAGCCCCATCACAATGCAGGCCCCTCCGGTGTAGCCGTAGCGGTCCATAATGTAGTGGGCCTTGCTGTGCTCAAGTCCTAAGTGATCCAGAGTTTGGTGAATGGACTCAATATTGATTTGCGTAAAGAAGTAGCGAGCCACATCCTCAGGCTGTTTGCCGACTTCGCCCAGCATGTTTTTGATCAAGGGTGGCCAGTTCTCACCGTTGAACTCGGCTCGAAAGCGATCGGTGAACTTGAGCAGATCTCGGGGAGCGCCCTCTTTTTCATAAATGCCCAGGGCATCGTGATACTGTCCCTGGCAGGTGAGTTTGGAAGAGAGGAAGCTTGGCCGGTGGCTCTCTCGTCTTTGCAGAACCACAGCTCCGGCTCCGTCCCCAAAGAGACTGGTGATCTTATAGTCCTCCCAATTGAGATGGCGGGAGATGCCGTAGGCCGTGGTCAACAGGACCGTATTGAGATTGGGGTCTCCGAGCATATACTTATGGGCCATGTCCAAGGCGGTCACAAAGCCAGCACAGGCGGCATTGACATCAAAGGCTGGGCAGTGGCCAGCCTTGAGTTTGTGTTGGACCACGCAAGCGGTGGGAGGAGAGGTGTAGTCCGGGGTGTCCGTGGCCACCAAAATCAAGTCGAGCTGGTTGGCTTCAATTTGGGCCATCTCCATGGCCCTCTGAGCAGCTGGAACAATGAGGTCAGAGGTCCTTTGTTCGGGAAGCATAAAGTGGCGCTGATGAATGTTGCGTCTCTGGCGTAAAAAGCTGTCCATGTCCTTTTTGTAATATTTATCAAAATAATCATTGAAGATGACATTTTCCGGTGCGTAGGAGCCTATACCAGTGATTTGGGGGTGGTGGGGCATAAAAATCCTCTCGTAAAATTAGCGCCTTTCTTTTAATCCCTAAATCGACACCTGGCAGTCGATGAAGCGATGTGTTATAAAAGTTAAAACTTAGAGAGGTTTTTATGGCAAATTTACAATTCAGTTTTTCTGGCAAGACAGCTCTCGTCACTGGGGGTGCCCAGGGAATCGGCCTTGAGATTGCGCGCAGGTTTTTGCAGTCTGAGGCTCAAGTGGTCATTTGGGACTACTCTGAGTCCTCATTGGAAAAGGCGCAGGCCACACTCAGCTCCTATGCCTCAAGGTTGAGTCTGGATGTGGTGGATGTGGGATCTCTTGAGAGCTGCTCTAAGGCCTCTACCAGGCTTTCCAGCCCCGTGGATATACTGGTCAATAACGCCGGCATTGTGCGAGACAAGTCCTTTAAGAAAATGTCTGAGGAGGACTTTGACCAAGTGATAAGGGTCAACCTCAAAGGGGTTTTCAACAGCACTCATGCCCTCTTGGAAAAGTTCAACCCTGAATCCCAACAGCGGCGCATTGTGAACATCTCCAGTGTGGTGGGCCTTTATGGCAACTTTGGTCAGACCAACTATGCAGCAGCCAAGGCCGGTGTGGTGGGTATGACAAAGACTTGGGCCAAGGAGCTTGGTCGCAAGGGCTTTTGTGTCAACGCCATAGCGCCTGGATTTATCAAAACTCAAATGACCGCGGGCATGCCCGAGGAGGTCCTATCGGCCATCGAGAAAAATATTTCTCGAGGCCGGATGGGAGAAGTGGCGGAGATTGCCAATACGGTGTTGTTTTTGGCCTCCGAGGAGGCCTCCTATATCAATGGAACGGTTGTTACTGTCGATGGTGGCACTGCCCTTTAAGGGCCAATTGGGGTGGGGAGAGAGTAGGATGAGACGCATTGAGGTTGCAATAGAGAGTCCAATAGAGAGTGCATTTGAAGCAAGAACAGACAAGTCGAGTGCCTTCACTCAACTTGTTCTGCCATTGTTGTTGTCGCTTTTAGTTTTTGGACTATCTGCAGTTATTGGGTCTTGGCGATGGGCTTGGGCTGAGGCTGGGGCTGAGGAGGCTGCCCACCAGACCCAAGAGGGCTTTGTCAGTCTGGCAGACGGCCGCAAGCTGTGGGTGACCCATCGCCCGGCCCAGCCGGGGAAACCCACTCTGGTGCTTTTGAACGGCTTGACCTACTCGGTTCACAACTGGGATTCGATGCTCGAATTTTTTCATCAGCAGGATCCTGATGTGGGAGTGCTCCGCTATGACATGAGAGGGCAGGGCCAGTCTTTGCTCAACGAGGGATGGGTCTTGCAGGACATTGATCCCGAGAATCAGGCTCATGACCTGCACCAGCTGCACCAGATTTTGCAGATACAGGGGCCGATCATTCACCTAGGCCTCTCCTACGGTGGGGCCATCGCCTTGCAGTTTGAGGCCATGTATCCAGGGGTGACTCAAGATGTGATTCTGGTAGCACCTTACTTAAAGCCGCTGGAGTGGCAGGACAATTGGATTCGGGAGAATATGGACAGGCTTCGTCAGCTCAATCCTCTTCTGCCCTGGAGTGATCGCATTCTCTATAAGGCTCTCTTGTCCCAGATGGTTTACTTCGTCTACCCCATGGCTGAAAATGAGTTTCTTGAATCCCCCAAACACTTTTGGGACTATATGGCCCTGACCCGCAATCAGCTGCGCCTAAACGGAATTTGGCGGATGGTGAACTCAATGATTGATTTCGAGGCCGTTAAGCTTTTGCCCCAGCTGAAGGACAAGAAGTATCACCTCTGGGCTCCTCAACAAGATGAGTATGTTAGCCCCGAGGAGTTTCTTCACTTCTGGGGTCAGATGCCCAAAGACCTTCGTGCTAGCTTTATGCGCCTTCAGGGCGTTCAGCACAAGGCCCAGCAGCAGATCCCTCGAGAGTTCAGTGAGCTTCTTTTACGAGTCATTCATCAAGATCCCCAGCTCCGAAAGGGCAAGGAATTTGATTTTTATCCCGGCCCTCACAGCTGCGAGGCTGTCTTGATGGGCTCTAAGAAAAAGGGGAGCTAGGTAAGGCTGTGAGAAGGCTTTTGGTGATCTTAAATCTTTTAATCCTGCTGTCGGCTCAACCTCTCTGGGCTGGCTCCCATGGCCTTGACGGCCATTTGGGAACTTACTTTGGAAGCTATTTTCAAAGGGGTGATAATCTAGGAGGAGAGTCTATTCAGTTTTGGTTGAGTTTACCTCCTCAGGGGCGAGTTCTTCTGCTGCATCCGAGCTTTGGTGTTTGCCGGGGCTTTGATTATGGTTTAACAGCTCAGAGGGGCAGCATAGTGATCGAAACGGAGGTCACTTGCGACTACCTTAGCCCCGAATCTGCCTACTCTGTCGGAGTGGAGTTAAAGGTTCTTCAAGGGCCAGAGGCTCAAAGCCCGAGGTATGTGGAGGGGGTTCAGGGGGAAATCACCTTTCGCCTTCCCGATGGAGAGCAGATCAGAGCCAACAGCTCCAGAAATCAACTGTCCCTCATCAAACGCGGGACTTGGAATTAGCACTGTGTGCGGCCCCTGCTTTCCCTTCTTAAGGACAGTTCAGAGTTCCTGAGTTGCTGAGGCTGCCGTAGCTCAAAGCTCCGCCGGAGCAGTCCACCACCCCATCGGCCCCAATGGTCAGGGCCCCCGCCACCGTCAAGTCGTTCCCATTCATATCCACTGTGCCTTGAGTCACTTGAAGTTGCTGGCCCGTGCCCGTCAAACTCATCTCTGAGTTGAGGGTGAGCGAGCCTGCAGGCTTGTCCACCACAAAGGTCCCTCGAGGCAGAGTGCCGCCGGTGCGATTAAAAATCTGGTTGTGACTCTCGGTCAGGGTCATAGAGGCTGTCCCTCCACCACTATTATTTTCAAATAGAATATTTCCAGTGACATCAATGGTTCCTCCATTGATTGGCACGCCCGCAGTACTTGAGACACTTAGATGATGGACATTTAAAGTTCCTGTAATAGAAACCGTGGCTCCTACTCCTCCAGCTAGGGTTCTTTGAATTTCTAAGTGATGAATCCTTGGCATATCTCCTG
>SKYF01000125.1 GCA_007128005.1 Bdellovibrionales bacterium | reverse complement strand
TGCCTGTGCTACTTTGACCCCTTGAGATTGGAGCAGATACTCGGCAACCTCATCAGCAATGCAGTCAAATTCAATAGACCTGGAGGTCAGGTCATCCTGTCCGTTCAGTCTAAGGAGGACTTTGTATGGATCTCTATTCAGGATACGGGGATTGGGATTCCTCCAGAGAAGCTGGATAAGATCTTTGATGAGTTTGAGACAGTGGGTCAGATCAGCAATCATCACAAGGGCACAGGACTTGGTCTTTCCATTGTCAAAGCTCTCATTGAAGGGCAGGGTGGAGAGATTTTAGTAGAAAGTGTCGCTGGCCAGGGAACCTCCTTTCGGTTTAAACTGCCCAGGCAAAAAGTGTTGCCTGCGGAGGTCTATCGCAGCCGCAACACCGACGGAGTGATTATTTTCTGAGCAGATGCAGTAGGGAGTTCTTGTGAAAAAATAACCTGATGTCAGAAGAGGTCTTTGAGGACATTGTCTCTCGTCTTCCATCAATGACACGGAAGAGAATCTCACTGAAGTAGGCTTGCGCAGTTGGGCCAGGGAACCTGGCTAACAAGATCCTTGCGCTTTTTTTCAATGATGCTTTCGGCTTTGGCCACTCTTTTTGGTCGTGGGATGTCTTCGCGGATCTCAGCCCTCTTGTGGCGGACAGCTTCAGGATCCTGAGGCCAAGATGTCAGTGAGACCTCAACATCAAAGGGATGGACCAGTGGAGGCTGAGAGGCATAAAATCTTTTAATGTCTGCCTTGTGCATCTCACCCTTCTCGGCCAAGCTTCGGCCCAGGTTGAGAAAAACCTCTTGGTTGGCCAGGATGACCAGTTTGGCTCTTTCTTCCCCTTGGTGGATCAGGGAGGAGACTTCTTCCTCGAGAAGTTTTCTTCGCTCGGGGCTCAAGGACTGAATGTAATCCTGAACAGCCATACTGCTGGGTATGGAGGCTTTTCCCCAAGGATCTGATAGACCCCAGCGCAAAATGGCATGGTAGGCCAGTTCAGTGGCTCTCTCCATATCGTTGGACTTTCCATCAAAGTCCTGCTGTCCCTTGCTGACGAACTGTTCGGCCAGGTAGCCGGCCGTGAAGACGGCAATCTCGTCAATGACTTGGCTGAGGCCCCGCTGCAAACTCTGGCTGATCTCATGTTCGGCAATTCCCGAGTAGTAGATGGGTCTGCCGCCAATAAAGGCCACCCCATCGACAATGGATAGGTACTGAGAGGGGTGCTCTGGGGTCAAAACGCTGTGGACGATCTCGTGGCCAGCTTCATGATAGGCTGTCATAAGTCGATAGACGTCAGAAAATAGAATGTGTTGGCCCTTTTCCCTCCTGGGGAGACGCACCTCAAAGCTCTCTCCACTCTCAGTTTCAAGCAGATAGCGAATCTCTTTGTCGGATTTTTTTGGCTTCTTGACGGAGAGCAGGACGCGGCTTTCCGAGGGCAGTTTTTGTCTGAGCAGTTCTGCTCTCAAGGCGTTCTTTAAGTCTTTGGTGATATACCAGGTGATAGACCGACCCTGGTCGTCAATCACAAAGCCCTCTTGCTCAATGGTCTCGACAAATTGCTGGAAGGAGGCTTGATCCTTAAATTCCAGGTTCCAGCCACGACTGGACTCCTGAGCCCGCAGGGAACTCAAAGTTTCCTTGAGTTTTAATAAGGTCAACTCGCGAAGGGTCTTAAAGCTATTGGGTGGAAAAAAGAAGATATTGCTCTCGCCGATGCGGGCCAGAAGGGGCTCAGGAAGGTAGCGGGCTGCGGTCTCCCTACGCACCGCTGGGCTTTTGAGAGCATGAAAGTAAACCTGGTCCATGGCATTCATGCGCACATAGTCGGGTAGGTTTTTCGGGATTCCCTCATACCACTCTTGCCCAGCATTTCCGGTTAAGACCAAAGTCATCGCAGACATCACTCGGGGCTTGCGGTCTGCAAAGGTGGTCACCACCGCCTCATTGAACACGTCATAAAGAGCCCTTAGGACCCAGCGAGGGGCATTGGCAATCTCATCCAGGGCCACAATGGCATTGCCGTTGTGGCGATCATAGTGGAGCATAAATTCAGAGGGGATCACATTGCCCAGCTTGTCCCTATCTCCTAGGATCATCTTTCTAAGATCATCCATGGACTCCACCTGGGAAAAGTCCAGGGTGAGAAGGTGCTCTTTGCCCCCATAGACAGTCTCGGCCATGACTTTGGCCATTTCGGTCTTTCCAGAAGAAGTCAGGCCAAAAAAGGCAAACAGGCGGGCGGAGTCTTTAGCTGTGTACTGATCGACCTTTTGCCTTCGGGCTTCCTCGCTGACCAGGATGGATTCCGCCACCTTTTTGGCCACATGGTTGACTCCAAAGACTCTAGCTTTGAGTTTTTCTTCCAGGTTTAAAAGTTCATCGAGCTCTTGATCTGAAAGGGGTTTTTGCGGGCGGTCCTGTTCAGTGAATGAGATCAGCTGGTGAGTTTCCTCAATTGCAGGAGCTTTGGGGTTTTCTAATTGCTCTTTTTCGACAAACCTGACGACGAGACTCGTTGTCTGATCAGGGTTTTGGGTGACGCTGATCTGAAGATACTTTTTTTCGGGGAAGTCAGCAAACTTTCCCTCAGCGGCCATCAGGTAAAAGGGGGCTTGAATCAGGCTTTCGATATTGTAGTCAATGGGCCGGGCCATGCTCTCCGGGTTGAGGTGGTAGTTGAGAACAAAGTCCTTCAGTTCCTCGGTCCAAAACACTTTAAATTGGCCGAAAGCTCCATTTTGGCTATCCCACTCATGGGCCAGTTGCTTGAGTTTGATCTCGAGGACTTGTCTGAGTTCATCAGGGCCCAGGGGCTTCATCAAAACAAGGGAGTGAACCGGTAGCCTGTTGGCAGTTTCTGCAGACATTCCCCCTGCACTGCTGGGGCTGTCTCCATAGTTTACAGCGGGGTATCTAAGGGCGTCCAGGAGGGTGGATTTGTCATTGGCCACGGCCTCATAGCGAGACATCATGTGGTCGTAACTCATGGGAGGTCCTACCCTCATTCCGTTGGGGCCCACGGGGATAATCAGCTCTTGTCCCTCGTTGGTGGCAATAAACACCTTTATGGGCACGTACATTTTGGCGGCCCCTTTGGAGCCCGGGTTATTTATGGGAAAGTGACCGTCGCTCAGAATCAGTTTGAGGATAAGGTCTTTGGCTTCCCTGGACCAGTTGTGAAACTCATTGATAAAAATGGCACCCATTTCTGGAGGGTAAAAGCCGGGCAAGACCTGTCCAGGCCTCCAGTTCGGATTTTCTACAATGACATGGCGCTCTTCTCCCCCTCGGCCCTCAATCTTCTCAATGAGGTAGCGTCCTCCAGAGTGTTTGGATAGAAAACGCAGTAGGGGAGGTAGCTCGTTGGATCCTACATAGCCTGGAGCAGACCCAAAATTCTTCCACAGGTCGGATTTGTCTCGGGCCACGTCCATCAGATGGATATGGTCTCGTCCTGAGCTTGTCATGCCTCCGTGGATGGCATCCATATAACTAAAGACGCTCGTGTCCTTTCCAGTTCCTGGAAGCCCCATGAGCACTAGGGTTTGTGGTCGGGTGCGCTGCCCCCAATGAAAGAGATCTCGCCGCTCCATGTCCATCAAGGAGGTGATGACCTCAGGCTGGCCAATGATTCGGCTCTGGAGGTGTTTTTCCACCTCCACCAAATGGTCAAAGGGTCTCTTTAAACGCTTTTCAATTTGAATGTGGATCAGGTAGGACTCGTCAATTTTATCAGAGGCCCTCACCATGGCCTTCGCCGGAGGAGGGGTTAGCCCCCCGCCGAAGGAAGGCAGCTTTCCCTGCCTGAGTTTAAGAACATGAAAGCTCTCGGACAATTTCGGCTTGAGGGCACCAAAAACATGGGGGTTGAGAATGGACTCAGCTCGGGCCTCAAGCTGCTCCAGATCTTCCCGATAGTAGGCCGTGGCCAGATTTCCAAGGGCAGAATTGTACTCCGAAAGACGGTCAATGAGTGCGACATTATCAGCGTGATCGTAGCGCGCAGCTCCCTTATAGGCTCGGTCAAGTTCTTGCTGGTAGCCAAAGATCAGTGCCCCTATGACTTCATGAAATCGATAATGGCTCAGAAATCGGATTCCATCCGGGTCGAGAGTTTCTCCAGCAGCAAGTTTGGTCAGCAGGGCTTCAAAAATTCTCTCTTCATTGGAGGAAGCCAAAGAGGGGAGATGAAATGTGCCCACGACAATAGCAAAAACACTCAGACAAAACTGCAATGACTTCCACCCCAAAGGAACCCCCTCTTTTGAGTTTTAGATGTGAATTTTCATTGCAATTTTAGGCGAAAGTCACTGTCTAGTGGGGGGTTATGAAAAATATATACTGTAGAGCTTGCAGAGTGAGTCTGGGATGAGCTTGCCAAGCTCCCAAGTTAAAAGCTAACCTTATGGGCATGATTAAAAAGACTTTGCTCACTGGGGTTAAGCCCACCGGAATGCCCCATGTAGGAAATTTTTTGGGAGCCATCAGGCCTGCCCTGGCCTTGGCCGAGCAGGAGTCCTACAACTCCTTTTTGTTCATCGCCGACTATCACTCTTTGACTCATGTTCACAAGGCTGAGGAGCTCAGGCAAATGACTTATGAGGTGGCTGCCACGTGGCTGGCTTTGGGCCTGGATCCGGAAAAATCAGTTTTCTATCGTCAGTCAGATGTCCCAGAGGTTTTTGAACTCAATTGGATTTTGGCCTGTTTTTCCCCTAAGGGCTTGCTCAACCGGGCCCATGCCTATAAGGCCAAACTTCAGGACAATCAGGAGGCAGGGCGCAGTGATCCCGATTACGGAGTGAATATGGGGCTGTTCACCTATCCGCTCTTGATGGCTGCAGACATTTTGCTCTTTTCTGCGGATCAGGTTCCAGTTGGAGAGGACCAGGTGCAACATCTGGAGATTGCTCGGGACATCGCCCAGAAGTTCAACAACAACTACGGCCCTCTGCTCAAAGTTCCTGAGTTTTTGGTGCAAAAGGAGTCCAAGCTCGTGCCGGGGCTGGATGGGCGCAAGATGAGCAAGAGCTATGGCAATACTATCCCACTTTTTGTGCCCAGCAATCGGCTGAGAAAGCTGGTGATGAAGATCAAAACCGACTCCTCTCCTCCCGAGGCCCCAAAGGATCCCAACGACTCCTTGATCTTTACTCTCTACAGGGAATTTGCCTCGGCTGAGGAGGTAGATAGCTTTGCGGACCATTACCGGCGGGGGATCAGTTGGGGCGAGGCCAAGGAGGCCCTCTATCAGGTGATGGATAGAACTCTCTCAGAGCCCAGGGCTCGCTATGAGGAGCTGATGGCCGACACTCGTCAAGTCGACCAGCTGTTGCTCTCAGGGGCTGAAAGGGCTAGGCCTCTGGCTCAGAGCAAGCTCAAGGAGCTACGTAAGGCCATAGGCCTCTAAGGGTTTTAGAACTGGCGGGCTCGACCGTCCACGGCCAAGGCGGCTTCCCTCAGAACTTCTGAGAGAGTCGGGTGGGCGTGAAAGCTGCGGGCAATGTCTTCGCTGCTGGCTGCAAACTCCATGGCCATCACCGCTTCGGCCAGCATATCTGAGGCCCTGGGTCCGACAATATGCACTCCCAAAACCCTGTCGCTGTCTTTGTGGGCCAGGATCTTGGCCTGACCTTCGGTAAAGCCCATGGCCCGAGCCCGTCCATTGGGGCTAAAGGGGAAGCTTCCGACCTTATAGGGGGTGCCCTCTTCTTTGAGCTGCTCCTCTGTTTTGCCCACCGAGGCCACCTCAGGCCAAGTGTAGATCACTCCAGGCAAGGTGTCGTAGTTGACGTGGCCGGGAAGGCCAGCCAGGATCTCGGCGACAGCCACCCCCTCCTCCTCAGCCTTATGGGCTAACATGGGGCCGGGAATCAAGTCGCCAATGGCATAAACATGGGGCTGACTGGTCTCATAGTGTTCGTTGACTTTGACAAAGCCTTTGGCATCTTGTTGTATTTTCACATTTTCCAATCCGAGGCCTTCGAAAAAGGGGCGGCGTCCAGCTGCCACTAAGACCACATCACCGGCGAGGGAAGCCTGTTTGCCATCCGCACGGTTTTTAAACAGGACCTGGGCTTCTTTTGTGTCTCCCTGTCGACTGCCCTGTGCCTTGAATTCAACACCTAGCACCTCAGCTCCAAGCACAAACTCCATCCCCTGTTTTTTTAGAATCTGCTGAAGTTTCTTGCTGGTCTGTCGGTCCATGCCGCCACAGATGTGCTCGGCATATTCAATCACCGTGACCTTGGCCCCAAGCCTTAGCCAAACCGATCCCATTTCAAGGCCAATATAGCCTCCACCGACCACAATCAGGTGCTTGGGCACTTGGCTTAGAGCCAGGGCCTCAGTTGAGGAAATAACCGTCTTGCCATCAAAGGGCAGTTGGGGAAGTTCGTTGGGCACTGAGCCTGTGGCAAGTACAATGTTTTTGGCCTTGAGACTGATCTTTTTTTTCTCAGAAGTCTCAACCTCCACCTCGGAGGGGCCCTTGAGGTGGCCATTGCCAAAAAAGCGAGTGACCTTGTTTTTTTTAAAAAGGTAGTCAATGCCTCCCGTCAGATCGGCCACGATTTTATCTTTGCGACCCATCATTTTTTTTAGGTCCAGGGCCACCTGCTCCAGAACCACTCCGTGTTCAGACAGATCCTTTTGAGCCATGGCAAAGTGTTCTGAGGAGTCGAGCAGGGCCTTGGAGGGAATGCAGCCCACGTTAAGGCAGGTTCCTCCCAGAGTCTTTTCCTTTTCAACCACGGCTGTCTTCAACCCCAGTTGGGCGGCGCGAATGGCGCCCACATAACCCCCAGGGCCGGCTCCGATAAATACCACGTCAAAGTTGGTCTCTTCTGTCTGCTTGCCTGTCTGTTCAGCCATAAGATTTGTCTCCTGTTAAATGTCCAGCAAGATGCGAGCGGGATCCTCAAGACACTCTTTGATTCTCACCAGAAAGGTCACGCTCTCCGACCCATCAATAATGCGGTGATCGTAGGATAGAGCCAGGTACATCATGGGGCGAATCACCACCTCACCTTCGATGGCTCGAGGTCTTTCCTCAATTTTATGCATCCCTAAGATTCCGCTCTGGGGAGGGTTGAGGATGGGTGTCGACATCAGTGACCCATAGACTCCACCGTTGGAAATTGTAAAGGTTCCTCCACTGAGATCATCCACTGTGATCTTGCCATCGCGAGCCTTGACGGCATAGCCGCGGATGGCAAGCTCCACCTCGGCCAGGGACATCTCATGGGCATTGCGAATGACGGGAACTAACAGCCCCTTTTCAGTTCCAACAGCAATACCTATATTGTAGTGGTCGTGATAGACGATGTCGCTGCCATCGATGCGAGCGTTGACTTTGGGATAGGCCTTGAGGGCCTCAATGGCGGCCTTAACAAAAAAGCCCATAAAACCAAGATTGATGCCGTACTTCTCTTTAAAGGCATCTTTATAAGTGGCTCGTAGCTCCATAATTCGGCTCATGTCCACTTCGTTGAAAGTTGTCAAGATTGCAGCAGTGTGCTGGGCCTCTACCAGTCGTTGAGCAATGCGCTTGCGGATATTGCTCATGGGCTCTCGGCGCTCTCCCCCGCCAGGGCTTGGAGCCTTGGCAGTTGTGGGAGGGGGATTCGCTGCGGGGGGAGCGGCGCTGATTGGACCCTTTTTCTCCAGGGCCTTCAGGGCATCTTCCTTAGTGATGCGACCGTCTTTTCCAGTGCCCGGAATGTCTTGGGGTTTGAGATCGTGTTCGGCAACAATTCGACGTACGGCCGGGCTTAAGTCCTCCCGGGCTTGAGAGCCTTTAGCGGAGGGGGGAGGGGTCGTCGGAGGAGGGGGTGCTGTGGGCGAAGGCGGGGGCGTAGAGGGCTTGGAGGCCTCGGAGGACTTTGTGGACGTCTCAGCCTGAGCTGAGGTGTCAATCATTCCCACCACAGCGCCTACGTTGACAGTGGCCCCCTCTTGCTCCTTGATTTCCAACACACCTTCATTTTCAGCAACCACTTCCACGCTGGCCTTATCGGTTTCAAGAACCAGAAGAACCTCGTCGCGTTGAAGGAAGTCCCCGCTCTTTTTTTGCCATTCAGAAATGGTGGCCTCGGTGATGGATTCGCCCACGGCGGGGACTTTGATTTCAACTTTCACGGCAGCTACTCTCCTTTTGTATGTTGAAAAACCTCTATGAAAAACACCGCTCTATAATGTCTTGCTGTTCTCTTTGATGGACTCGGGGCGAGCCCGTTGCGGGGCTTGCCTTGTGGGGTCTACCCACATACTCAGGGGCCATTTTTTTGAGCCCAAGCTCTGCAAGCAACTGCTCCAGATGAGGTCGAACAAAAAACCATGCTCCCATATTGTGGGGCTCTTCTTGGGCCCAAATCAGCCTCTTCAGTCGGTTAAAACCATTCACAAAGGGTGCCAGCTGCATCTTGGGAAAGGGGTAGAGCTGCTCCACTCGGACAATGGCCACATGGGAGGTGTCTTTTTCACTCTCCTCACGGGCCTTGTCCAGATCGTAATAGAGTTTGCCTGAACAGAGAATCAGGGTTTCGACCTGTGAGCCATCTTCAACTTTGGGGTCGTCAATCACCTCCTGGAAATAGCCCTGAGACAGATCCGTCAGGGGAGAGACAACTTTGGGGTGACGCAAAAGGGACTTTGGAGACATCACAATCAGGGGCTTTCGAAACTCCCTTCGCACCTGGCGTCTGAGGGCGTGAAACAAATTGGCCGGAGTGGTGAAATTGGCCACTTGCATATTGGTCTGTGCACAGAGTTGTAAAAAGCGCTCAAGTCGTGCACTGGAGTGTTCAGGTCCTTGGCCCTCGTAGCCATGGGGCAAGAGGAGAGTGAGTCCTGAGCAGCGCGCCCATTTTTCCTCTCCACTGGAGAGAAATTGGTCAATGATAATCTGAGCTCCATTGGCAAAATCACCAAACTGAGCCTCCCACAGGGTCAAATAGGTGGGGTCTGAACAGGAATTGCCGTATTCAAAGCCAAGGACTCCCATTTCTGAGAGGAGAGAGTTGTAGATGACAAATTCTCCTTCGGTTGGGTTGAGCTGGCTCAGGGGCGAGTACTCGGCATTGGTTTTGGTGTCAAAGTACACGGCCTGACGGTGAGTGAAAGTGCCTCTTTTGCAGTCCTGTCCGGACAGTCTCACGGGAGTCCCCTCCAGGCACAGAGACCCATAGGCCAAAAGCTCTCCCATAGCCCAGTCCACATGCCCCTGACTGACCATTTCTCGGCGGGCTTCAATGAGGCGCTTGAGCTTGGGGTGTAGGTTAAAGTCTTTGGGTTCAGTGGTGAGAGCTTGAGCCACTTGGCTCAGGTTTTCCGCACTTGCGGCTGTGTTGACTTGCCTATGAAAGTCCTCCTCCCGGCCACGGCGCAGACCCTTCCATAGACCGTCAAAGGAGTTGGGCTTGACCTCGGGTGGGGCCTTGCGGGTTTCGTCCAGTATAGATTGCAGGTTGTCGATGCGCTGTTTGAAAAAGCTTGCCGCCTCTTCTTTGTCCATCAGGCCTTCTTGAGCCAACTTTTGAGTGTAGATGTCAAAGAGTGTGGGGTGTTTCTTAATTTTTTCATACATCTGGGGCTGAGTGAAGGCGGGTTCATCCCCCTCGTTGTGACCAAAGCGACGGTAACAGATCATATCGATCACAATGTCTTCGCCAAACTGCTGGCGAAACCTCAGCGCCAGATCCATGGCATTGACACAGGCCTCCACGTCATCTCCATTGACCAATAGGATAGGAGCCTGAATTGCCTTGGCCACATCCGAGGAGTAGCGAGTGGAGCGAGCTTGGTCCGGGTCTGTGGTAAAGCCCACCTGGTTGTTCACAATAATATGAATGCTTCCTCCGACAGTGTATCCCGGCAGTCGTGACATCTGCAGAGTCTCGGCCACCACACCCTGGCCGCTAAAAGCCGCATCCCCGTGAATGAGGACTGGAATCACTTTTTTCCGCTCCACCATATCCTGACGTCGACGCTGTTTGGCCCGAGCCATACCCATAACCACAGGGTCTACGGCTTCCAAATGAGAGGGGTTAAAGGCCAGGGAGATATGGCAGGGTCCCTTCGGAGTGTCCTTATCGGCCGAATAGCCCAGGTGATACTTCACATCTCCATCGTAGTCAGAGTCGCCTCCGGCAACACCTTCAAACTCAGCAAAAATAATGTTTAAAGCCTTGCCCATAAAATTGGCCAGCACATTGATGCGTCCCCTATGCGCCATGCCGATGACGATTTCCTCAAGTCCAAGGCCGGTTCCCCGTTGCACCAGGGCCTCTAGCATGGGGATCATCGCATCTCCCCCTTCAATGGAAAAGCGCTTGGTCCCTACATAGCGGGTGTGGATAAACTTCTCTAGAGACTCAGTTCGGGCCAGCTGAGCAAAAATTTCTAGCTTGTCCTCTTTGCTCAAGGAAAAGTTCTTGTCTCGACTTTCAAGCTCTTGGTGAAACCACTGACGAACCTCTGGCCGACACTGGGCCACTTGGGCCGTCAGAGTTTGGCAATAGGCCCTTTCCAAGTGAGCGATGGCCTCTTTGAGCTTGGCCTCGCCTCCAAGGCCAAGCCGCTTGCAAACCTCAAAAGAGTGATCTAAGTCCTCTTTGGAGAGCTGAAACTTCTCAAGCTCGAAAAAATCGCTCTGGGGTGAGCTTAAGCCCAAGGGGTCCAGTTGCGCCTTGAGGTGCCCGTAGTCTCTGTAGGCGTTGAGCAGGTTGTACACACTTAACTCTTTGGCAAGTCCTTCCTTTGAACCCGAGGTGAACATATTGTCCTCAAGCGCAAACTCCATGCCCTCAAAAAAGAGCCGCCAGTCCTCCTGCACACTTTCAGGGTCAGCTTTGAACTGCTCAAAGAGTTGGTCGAGATATTCAAGATTGCTGCGATTGAGATAGCTGAATTTTTGCAATGGATACTCCTGCTCAAGACAAATTTTTAGGGCGGGTGCGCAAACGACGGAACAACCTCCCAGGCCCACTTTATTTATAACAGCAACTAGAGTCTTGGGGTATGAGCAAATTTAAAAATTGTCTACAGAATAAAAGAGTTTGGACAAAAGGGGTGAGTCGGGTTTTAAATCAAAGGCCTGATGGAAGTCGTAGCAGAGACCTCTACAATTTGGCAGAGCCTACAGACCTTTTGGCAGAGCCTACAGACCTTAGACGAGCAGCTGTTTTTGTTGGTGAACCGGACTTGGGTTCACCCCTGGGCAGATCAGTTTTTTGTCTTTCTGACCAATATGCATAAAATGGCTTGGGTCAAGTGGGGGCTCTTGCCCCTTGTGCTGGCCCTGTGGTTTTACTTTCAGGGGCGCAATACCTACAAAGTCATATTGGTCTTAGCTCTGACTGTGGCCATGACTGACACCTTGGGTTATCGAGTCTTTAAAGAACATATTGATCGCCCAAGGCCCAACAATACGGCTCATCTCGATGGAGTTTTAAGACTGCCCCACTCCCCTCAGAGCGGGAGCTTTCCCTCCAATCACGCCCTCAATACTTTTACTGGGGCTATGATTCTGAGTTGGTACTATCCTGGACTGTGGCCAGTGTATTTTTCAATTGCAGCTTTGACAGCCTATTCCCGAGTTTACGTCGGAGTGCATTATCCCAGTGATGTTGTCGCTGGGGCTTTGATGGGCTTGCTAATTGTAGTGCTCTTGCATCGTATCCTGCTTCGGCACTTGACTTGGATCCACCCCGAGATCCGGCGGAGCCGGAAGGGGACCTATGTGGTGGACCGGCCGAGATGGTTGGATTTTCGATAGCCTTTCATCGGGAAGGATGTTGGGGTTGTTGTAGAGCATAAACTTAGAGGTCTCATAAAGTCCCAAAGTCAACCGACTCATCTCCTCAAAGCGGTCCGGAAACTGGTCTTTTAAGTTTCGCTCCGGCTCCTCGCTGCGCCAAGCGTAAAGGCCCTCAATGTTGTTGGGGTCTCCAAACACATAAAAGTCATCATCCAGTAACCCAATATGAGGGGGGCCATAGTAGACAAAGGTAAAGGCATAGCGTTGGTCGTCGTATTTGGGATCAAAGAGATTGCGACCTAAGGTGGTGTTGATGTGGGTTCTGTTTACCAGAGCTGCAACTGTGGGCAAAATATCCGGTGAGGTGGCCAATTTTTCAATTTTCTGGGTCTCGGGTAAGAAATTGGGGCCGTAAAAGATCAGAGGCACTCGAAACCTCTCCAGGAGGTGGTGCCTGCGCCCCACACTGACGTGCTCTGCCTGATAGTCGGGCAAGCCATGGTCGCCAAAAATCACAAATAGAGTGTTGTCGTAGTAGGAGGACTCTCTGGCCAGTCTAAAAAACTCCCCTAAGCTGTAGTCGGAAAAGCGCAGAGAGTTGTACTCATCGTTGGAGACAAAGCCATAACGGGCGATCTCCTCTGCCGTCAATTCTCCCACCTCAAACTGTCCGCGATCTTGAGGTATGGTGTAGGGCCGGTGAAAGCCGGCGGTTTGAATGATGGTAAAAAAAGGTCTGCGGCCTTGCCGACTCTCTAAAACCTGATGGGCCTCCCGAAACAGGTGAAGGTCAGAAATGCCCCACACATCCGTCCGGGGGGATTCAAAGGCTCCCTCCTCAATCAGGTTCACCCCGGGGATATTGTGGGTGATAATGCCTCTGATATTGCCCCAGTTGGCACTGCCCCCGATAAAGTAGTAGCTGTCGTAATCTGAAAAGGCGTTGGCCACAGTGTTTTGGCTGACAATCAAGGGGTTGCGAGAGGATGTGCGCCTTTGGGTCACATCTGGAATTCCCGAGATAAAGCCAAAAATGGATCGGGCGGTTCCTTCGCTGGGGACATAAAACTCAGAAAAAGTAATTCCCCGTGAAGCAATTTCATCGAAATTAGGGGTGACATCCAGAGGGTGTCCCAAAAAGCCTGTCTTATAGGAGGCCAAAGACTCCATAATGATAATCACCACATTGGGCTGCCTATCAAACTCCAAGGGGGTGGGCTGGATAGGGCGAGCAAAGTTGAGTTTTTCTGAGTCCAGGTCCTCGACCCCAAGGTACCGAGCCACTTCGTAGTAGTATTCGCGCACCTTCTGTTTGTCGTAGGTCCTCTCCCGTGAGCGCAAAGTGTCGATAAAGTAGTGAATGGGGTTGAGAGCTAGAGCTGAAGTAAAATGATCGGTGGTAAAGAAGGCCTCACTCCAGCGCAGAGGATACTGAGAGAGTTTTCCATGAACTCCCAGTAAAAAACCCAAACTCAAGAAAAGGATGGCGAAACTGCGTCGGGGCCAACCAAAAGTCCTCGGCTCTTCAAGTAGTACAAAGACCCAGTTGCGGAGAAAAAAGTAAGTCAAAGCCCCAAAACCCATCAAGCCCAGACTTGCCAATATGACAGGGTAGGACTGCCAGACCATTTGCAGCGAAATCACAGGGTCATTGAAAAAATCAAGTCCTGTGGCATTGACCCGGCTGTGAAGGTAGTTGTAGTAGCCCAGATCAATAAAAAATACTGCCAGTAAAAAGCTCGCCAAAAAGGCGTAAAACAAAGCCCAGCTGTTGGCCGCCTGTGCTCTTTTGGCGGGATTGGCCCAGGGCCACCACATCATCAAAATCAAAGGCAAAAGGGCCACCAAAGTGACCCGAAAATCGAATTTGGCACCCAAATAAAAGGCCTTGGCAAAGTTCTCAAGGTTCCACTGAGTCGAGTGAGACTGAAAGAGATAAAAGAAAACTCCTCGCATCAGAGTCAAAAAAACCATCAGGCTCAAGCTCAGGCGAATGAGTAAGGCTCCTCTAAGCCCCAGCCAAGCACTGAGCCATCCCCGGCCCGATTGCATCGACGCAGTAGAATCTGCCATGATGGGCTCCTTTTTCTGCACAGGTTTCTGTTCGCACAGCTCGATGAAATTTTTAACCGAGGTCGGCGGTGGATTCAAGTTTTGTTCACAGCATTTGACTGCGGATAATGTCGCACATTTTCTTTGCGCTGTAGTTCGTCTGAGCCCGTTCAAAGGCTCGGTGAATCATAGATCCGAGCTCGTCTTCAGAAGAGTTGTTCATATTGTTCTCGTGTTGGCGTTTCAGCAGGGACATCTTTTGGGCCAGATCTATAGGGTTTTCTACTTCAAACAGCAGCCCTGCTCGACCAAAATCGAGGAGTTCTGGGGTTCCCGCACTGTTAGCGCCAATAACAGGAATTCGACTCAGCATGGCTTCAATGGTCACCATTCCCACGGTTTCGCAAAGCGAGGCCATCACAAAGCCATCCAAGGATCTAAAAGCCTTCTCCACTTGGTCGGTGAAGGGGCGAAAGAAGATCCTATCTCTGTGAGGGGACTCCTCTCGCATTCGGTGAATTTTTTGAGCGTAGTCCCAGTGTTCGCCCCCTTCTTTTGGAAAGGCACTGACCACCACCAGACCCACCTCAGGCTCTTGGGCAGCCACTTCATTAAAGGCCTCAATCAGAGTGTGAATGCCTTTACCGGGATCGGTGCGGCCCACCAGCCCAAACAAAAAGAGCTCCTGGGGTAAGTTCATTTCAGCGCGGGCCTCAGAGCGAGTCAGAGCCAGGCTTGAAAAGCGCTCAGTGTCCACCCCGAGAGGGCAGGAGATGACTTTGCTCTCGGCAATGCGGGTGCGCTCAAGAGCCTGAACTTTAAGCCAGTCCAAAGGGGCCAGCCAGTGGTCCAGCCAGCGATACTTTAGAGTGTGTGCCAGATCTCGCTTATTCACTCCCACCAGCATCTGTTGCAGATAAAAGGTCTTCATCAGCTGTTGGCGAGTGAGGGCCTTGGTCCATAAAATGAGATCCAGATCTTGATTGTCACTGCAAATGAGGTTTTGAATCTGGTGTTGCAGGCAGAAATTCCGCAGAGTCCGAGCCGCCTTCCAATCCATGTATTTGCGCCGTTTTGTTAAAGGAAAAACCCGCAATCCAAACTGTTGGGCCTTTAGGTAAGATGGCGAGCCGGGCTGGGCAAAAAAGAAAACCTCAACGGCCTGTGCCCCCAGCCACTGAGCCAGACGAATGAGGTTGAGCTCTAGCCCCCCTAAAGAGGGGGTCAGGCAGACAAGCCCCAAGCTCTGTGGGGTTGGCGTTGAACTGGGACTCGGCGCAGGGGACTGCTCAGATGGCGTCATCAACATAGGCCAAAGAGGCTGCCATAGGGCTCATGTGAAGGCAAGTCTAGTGCGATGCGCCAGAAAGAGGCTTTTCCAATAGGACTTTCAGCTTGAAGAGACAAAATTTGCCGCTATAAAGGGGCATGCTTGATTCAAACCCGGCCGAGCTTGCCGACATCACTTGCACTCGGAAAGCCCATGCACCGGCCCCCTTAGACAGAGTTGGGATGGAGAGGGTGGAGATGCCTCTGCTGTGGCCCCTGAAGCAGGGTTCAGACAGTCTTCTTCCAGCACAGGTCGATGTGTTTGTCAGTCTTGAAGCGCCCCATGCCAAGGGCATTCACATGTCTCGCCTTTACAATCTTCTTAAGGAGCAGTTGCCCCAAAAGAGGTTTTCTTCACAGAATTTCAGGCAACTGGCTCAAGACCTGTTGGAGTCGCAAGAGGGGCTTTCTGGATCCAGTTCACTGAAACTGAGCTTTCAACTGCCTCTCGAGAGAGAAGCTCTGGTCAGCGGACTCTCCGGTTGGAGAAGTTATCCCGTGCAAATCTATGGGCGGCTGGAACAGAGGCAGTGGACTCAGTGGCTGAGGTTTGAGGTGCTGTATTCTAGCACCTGCCCCTGCTCTGCAGCCCTGGCTCAACAGGTGACAAAACAGCACTTTCTTGAGAGCTGGCAGCAGAGGGGAACAGTTTCTGCCCAGGAGGTGGCAGAGTGGTTGGGGCAGGAGAGCTCTCTTGTGGCCACAGCCCATGCCCAACGCAGCCAGGCCACAGTGGAGGTGCAAATCAACGAGACTGAGAGCCTGCCAGAGCTTATAGTGGACTGGATCGGTCTAACGGAAAGAGCTTTGGGCACTCCGGTGCAGACGGCAGTTAAGCGTCAGGATGAGCAGGAGTTTGCCAGACTCAATGCGGCTCATTTGATGTTCTGTGAGGACGCTGCGCGTAAGATTCGAGAGG
>SKYF01000048.1 GCA_007128005.1 Bdellovibrionales bacterium | reverse complement strand
CTTGGGCAAAGTGCTGGTCTCCACGGCGAGTGAGGGCCGGCTCTAAATCTTCCGGACTGAGTTTGCCATGAGTTGAGGGCAGGGGAATCAGCTTTCGGCCTGCCAGCCTTTCGGGAGCCGCGCACTCGTCCAGATTGAGGTGGGAGACATCTGAACACAGGCAGGACTCAAAGCTCTTCAAGGCGGCTTTGAGGGCCAGCACATTGGCCGCCGTTCCATTAAAGACCAAAAAGCCCTGAGCGGATTGGGGCAGAACTCTTTTGAGCTCCTGCTGAAAGTGCTGGCTCCAGGGGTCTTCCCCGTAGCTGTGGGCATGACCCTGGTTGGCCTCACAGATGGCCTGAAGGATCTTGGGATGAATGCCTGAATGGTTGTCGCTGCCAAAGCTAACTTTTGCCATGATAGCCTAATCTCAACGGGGCAAAAATGTACTCAAAGGCCAGCAGGGCTGCCAGTTTTGAGGTGCGGGAGTCCACATCCAGGGGAGGGGAGACTTCATAGATGCCCATGACCCTGACGTCATAGCGCTCGAGCAGCCAGCGCAGAGTTAAAATAAAACTATTTGGCTCAAGGCCGCTGGGCCAGGAGGCGCTGGCCCCGGGGGCATAGCTTGAGGAAAAGGCATCTATATCAACACTCAGGTAGCAGGGTGGGCGAGAGGTTGGGGCCGGTGGGGGGCTGGCGAAGCTTTGTCCTAGCGCCTCTGCCAGAGCCTTGGTCAAGGCCTGGGGCCCGTCGCCCTTTTGCAGCTCGAAAAGGGGCAGGATGCGGGCTCCCTGTTTGAGAGCCCAACTCCAGTGTTCCGCACTGTTACACTGCTCTTGAATGCCGACCTCGATCAGGTCCACTTCTTTGAACTCCTGAAGTAGGCGATAAAAGGGGGTGCCGCTGTTGATGCCTCCTTCGCTGGGGCGGACATCCAGATGGGCGTCAAAGTTGATCACTAGGGGACGCTGTCCAAGGCTCAAGCAGACTTGAGCAAAGCCGGCCCCATCTGGGTAGCCGTAGTCGTGCCCTCCCCCAAAGCTGAGCAGGCGATGCCCTGACTGCAAGGCGCGCTCTACCTGAGCCTTTGCCAATTCATGGCGTTCAAAGAGGCTTAAAGAGCCCCCATCAAGGTCACCCCCGTCACAGAGAAAGCCCTCAAAGAGAAGCTCCTTGTCGAGTCCAAAGGGCAAGGTCATCGAATAAAGTCTTTGCCGGATCTCCTGGGGACCTTGTCGAGCACCAGGGCGCCCCTTGTTGTTGGCAATCCCCTCATCGTCGGGGTAGCCCACAATCAGGCAGCTCCCGTTGGAGTGGGATTGGGGCCAGCCCCTGTGAAGAATGTCCTTTATCATGTCCATATAAAGAGAGTTCTTAGGTTTTTTTCTCTGCTCTGGCAATAGGGTCAGGGTATTGCGCAGGGTGCCACTGAGTGACTTTCAGTCCATGGAGGCACTAACCTTGTCCGTCTATGTCCTATCTTCAGTGTTCTCAGGTGATTTCGGCAGAACCCAGTTGGGTGAGGGAGCAGCTCAGGTCTTTATCCACCTGGAAGAGACTTCTTTTGCCCGATGTGGAGATGGAAGTCCTCAGCGGTCCTCCGCTGCTTAAAAAAGGCGATGAATTTCAAGTGGAGTTGACCCGATTTGGTCTGGCGCAGAACTTTCGCTTTCTGGTGGAGGACGTCTCTTTAGAGAAGATGAGCTACCGTCAGTTGGATGGTATTTTTAAGAATTGGTTTCACCGCATACTGCTTGAGCCCCATGGTCCTTCCTCAACACTGGTGACGGACCGGGTGGATTACAGCCTTCCTCTTGGAGTTCTTGGACACTTGGCCAATGATCTCTACTTTAGAGAGGACTTGCAGCGCATTCTTCAGGAGAGGCTTGAGCGTTGGGAGCAAAGCCTCAGCGCCCAATAGTGACTGGCGCAAAACCGCCAGTCACTCAATAGGCCCTTTTTTTGATTAACCTTTAAAGTTCTTGTTTACAAAGTCCCAGTTGACGAGATTCCAGAAGGCCTCGACGTACTTAGGTCTGGCGTTGCGGTAGTCAATGTAATAGGCGTGCTCCCAAACATCACAGGTGAGCAGGGGAGTGTGCCCTTTGGTCAGGGGGCATTCGGCATTGCTCGTAGACTCAATGTGCAGCCCGCTGGAGTTGTCTCGACACAGCCACGCCCAACCAGAGCCAAACTGGTTGATGGCAGCTTGGGTGAAGGCCTCTTTGAATTCAGCAAAGGAGCCCCATTTTTGCTTGATAGCCTCGGCGAGCTCTCCTGAGGGCTCTCCGCCGCCGTTGGGCGCCAAGCAGTGCCAATAAAACGTGTGGTTCCACACCTGAGCGGCGTTGTTAAAGATGGGCCCGGAGCTGCTCTTTATCAGCTCTTCGAGACTCTTTCCCTGCAGTTCAGGGGAGGACTCCAGCAAAGTGTTGAGCTTGTCCACATAGGTTTTGTGGTGTTTGCCGTAGTGGAACTCCAAGGTCTCTGGAGAGATGTGTGGAGTCAGGGCATCTTTAGAGTAGGGGAGTTCGGGAAGTGTAAAGGCCATAAGAGGTTCCTCCTTGTGTATGAGTGGGTCCATTGAGGCTCTATCAAACCTTAAAGATGAGGGGGCGACAACGGCTAGCGTGGCGCATCAGGAAGGCTTTCAAACTCATCAAAACTAGGTCAGAATGTCATGTTTTTTTAACATGTGTTGCAGGGCCTGCAGATGTTCAAGTGGGTGTTGGCCGAGCTTCTCAATAAGGATTTTTTTGAGAGCTTCTTTGGGCTCAAGTCTTTCAAAGCTAATCAGGCGGTCAAAGGAGTTGGCCGTGGCCACGATCATGCCCAGAGGATCCAGCTCCTTTTCTTTGAGGCGGGCAGGAAAGCCGCTGCCATCCAAGCACTCATGGTGTTGAGCCACGGCAGCCAAGACAGACTTGTCGTAAAATCCGGCCGCTTCCAGATTCTGAAGCCCGCGGTGGGGGTGGAGCTTGTATTGACTCATCTCCTGAGGTGCAAGCTCCTGTAGGGGTTTTGCAAAGACATTGCTGTGCAGATAGTGATCCATATCGTGAAGGACGCCGCCGGCCATCAGCAGGTTGAGGGGGATTTTGTCCGCCAAGCCCAGCTCCTTGGCAAGGGCCACGGCCAGGCTGCCCACGTTGGTGCCGTGATGACTTGGGCTCAGGTCGGAGTTAGGGATCTGGAGCAGAGCCTTTAAAGCTCCCTCCTCTTGATGGACAAACTGAGCAAAGCGTTGTCCCCCAGATTTAACAACCTCATAAAGTGACTTGTTGCCCGGATCCTCCATAAGATCTTCGCCTGCGGCTTGCATGGCCCCTTGGAGAATCTCAGCGCGCAGCTCGATCGGCTTGCCCTCAGCGCTGCCGTAGGCGGCCTCTAGGTTTTTATGCATATAATCGCGAAAGGCATTGGCGCTTTCGTTTTTGACATACATAAAGCGGAGTTTTTTGCCCTTTAAGCGCTCCAGCCTTTGGCCCTCGAAGCTGTCGCCTTGTCGGCAGTAGAGAATGTACTTTCCAGCCACGCGCATATAAACATCAAAGGAGATGGGGAGATCTCCGCGCAGGTTGGTCACTCGAATGGGGGTGAAGTCTGAATCTTGCATAGAGCTTCTTTAAGTATTGCCCAAGCGGATTACTTTTCCAAGCTCTGCTTTTGGACCTTTTCTTTGGCTAGGTTTTTTAAGGACCAAAGGCTGAGCTCAGTCAGCTGGGGGTAGGTCTCTCCGGCTTGTCGAATCTCCTGTTGCAGTTCACTGAAGCCCAAATTTGTGGCCACCACAATGGCGTTGCGCTTAAGCCCTCTGCCTCCGGCTCGGCTCAAGGGACTGTGAGTGAAAAACTTGTTTAAGTTTTTAATGGAAGAGCTCAGGATCCAGCGCAGTTCACTGAGCTGCTGGCGCCGTTGCTCAGGGTTTTTTTGCAATCGGTCCCGGATTTCTGTGAGTGAGCTGATGCTCAAGGTCTTCATCGCTGGACCAAAGGCCTTCTCATTCCAGGGGCAGACGGTTTGACACAGGTCACAGCCAAAGAGCCAATCGCCCATTTGATGGCGCAGCTCTATGGGCGCTGAAGTCTTGCTCTCAATGGTGAGATAGGAAATGCACCTGCGGGCATCGAGCTTGCGGGGGGCCACCAAGGCCTGAGTGGGGCAGATGTCCAGACAGCGAGTGCAATTTCCGCAAAAGTCATGAATGGGTTTGAGCTCTGGAGGCTCAGGGTGGGACCAGGTGGTTAAGATCTCGCCGATAAAAAATAAACTGCCTCTGTTTGGGTGAATCAGGCAGGTGTTTTTCCCCACCCAGCCGAGCCCGGCCTGCTGGGCAAGGTCCCTTTCCAAAATGGGCAGAGAGTCTGTGGCCGGCAAAAACTGATCTTCTGGAAGAAGTGCTGCCATGTCTTGGCTTAAATCTCTGAGCTGATCCTTAAACCAGTGATGGTAGTCGCTGTTTTGAGCATAGAGGGCCACCCGACTGGCACTGAGGCTGTCTTGGAGCCTGGGGTCGGGCCTTGGGGCAGGGTAGTAATTTTTGCTGACCACCAGGGCGTAGGAGGCCTTTGGGAGCAGCCGCTGAGGCTCCTCCTTAAAGTGAAGGTGTTCTTCTAAGTACTTCATTTCTCCGTGGTAATCACAGTCCAGCCAGGCCCTGTAGTGATCCAGGCTCACTGGGCGGGCCAGCGGCAGCCAGGCATAGGCATCAAAGCCGAAGGCTTTGATCCTCTCCTCAATCAGTGGGACAATAGATTTGGACATGACCTATAACCT
>SKYF01000058.1 GCA_007128005.1 Bdellovibrionales bacterium | reverse complement strand
TTTGGCCCTTAAGCTCTCCTCTTCGGGGCCGCTCCAGCACAGGCTCACAGGTTCAATTTTTTTACAGGAGGTGCAGATGACATGGTGGTGGTGAGAAAGCTGGGCTTGAGAGGCATTCGGCCCCGCAGAAGCCCGGTGATGTGAAGGTTCAGAGCGTCTTTCCAAGCCCCTCCATTCATAGCGAAAGCTGCCGTCGGAAAAGTTGAGCTTTTCAATAAGCCCCAAGTCACAAAATGTGTGCAGATTGCGATACACAGTGGCCAAATCGGAGGGAGCGGAAGTTTGGCTCAGTTGGCGATGGAGCTCTTCGGCCGAGGCCGGCTGCTCTAAAGAGGTCAAAAGAGCTATAAGGCTCAGGCGCGGCTGAGTTTTCTTCAGTCCAGCTTGAGTCATTCGCTCCAAACCGAACTCCAGAGCCTCTTGAGGATTATGGGGGCAGCAGTGCATGGGCCAGGGACTAGCAAGCTTTTTAGGGGCGGTCAATATTGCAAATCATTTGCAATTGAGGAATAGGGTCTTGCTTATGCGCCGCGCTATAAAGTTCTTTCTTTTAGCCACATCCCATTCCGTGGAGGCTTTAATATGGAGGGGCTTGTGTGAAGTGTGGGAGTAAGATGGGACTTCAGGTGGATCATATTGTTCCTGTGGCTCGGGGGGGCTGTCTTTCAAAGGCTGTTGATTTGGGTGGCGTTGATGTTTAAGGGTAGGGGCCAATTGGGCTGTTGGGCTCGCAAATGGTCCTTTAAAAGCTGGGCCATATGATGCTCTAAACTTGGGCTAAAGCTATTCTGGTTCAGCCAAAGGCGAATTTGAAAGTTCCCCCCTGCCTCAGGTGGAGGGAGAAGCTCGGGCACAATCAGGGCTTGGCGGATCTCAGAGTCAGAAACTTGACCGGAGAGGCCTTGGCGGAGGTGTTTTTCCAATCCCTCCAAAAAGACCATGGCTTCCGAGAGCTTGTCCCCTTTTAAACCAGGAGGCAAAAAGGTCATTCTTAGGCTTCCCGGCTGGGGAAAAAAGCGCAGAAAATCAATCAACTTTAATTTGTGACTGAGTTCCAGCTGGCGCGGGGCCATGAGCCCATCATCACCGCTAAACAACAGCTGAACTTCAGGTTGGTCGGCAAAAACCTCCAGAGCCGCTCTCTCCCAGAACTGTTTCTTTTTGTTCAGGTTTTCTGTGGCTCGTTTTTCTGCCTCACGCAAGTTATGAATCGTTTGGAGGATGGGGGTGTGGGGGGATTGAGAGGCCAAAGCCATCATGGCCTGCTCAAAGTTACGGGCATTTTGTCCAGCAAAGTCCAGACTCACCAAGCCCCCTTGCGCTCGACTCCAGGCAAAACTCTGTCTTTCCTCAATCACCAAGCCGGGCATCAAGCGGTCAATGAAATTTATATACTCTTTGAGAAGCTCCATGTCCTTAGAGGAGACAAGGCTCTCAGAAATCTGAAAGCGACGAGCCACGGCCTGACGATAGCGCTCCAATAAAAGCTTAAGAGCTTTCTTGTGACCCCGCTCTCCCTGCAGTGTAAAACTCTCAGCCTCCTCAGCCGAGAGCTTAGTTTTCAGTAGGATCTCGATCAGGGAAATATGGGGGATTTTAAAGCTGTGACTGGTTCCATTGAGGTCTGTGTTTTGCCCAGGCTCCGGTGTAAAGCTCTCAAAGAGCATGGGCAAGCGGGGAGCGAGTTTGCTTTGGATCTGTGAGTAGATACGATGAATGGTGGCGAGGGTTTTTTCAATTTCCCATTCAATCTCCTCAAACTGAGTGAGTTGCACCTGCCTGGATTGAGCGGTTTTCTCCCGTCCAAAGCGGGCGGCAATTCCTGCTAGATCCGCCACCAGTTCACCCCTCTCTAGCTCTGAGTTGAGCCAGGAGACCGGCCTAGGGTCGGCCACAGCCGAGCCAGCCACAAACCACAATTTGGGGTCAGCGCTGAGGCCGCGCAGAGCCCCGCCGTCCCCCTGCAGCTTCATCCGTCGTACCACAGCGGAAAAAAGGGTGTTGGTTCTCACCAGAAGCTGTTCCAGCTCCTCCTCCAGCTGGGGGCTGTAGTCTGCAAAACCCAGTCGCAGGGACTTAAAGTCTGAGTACTCCACCAAAAGGTTTTGTTGAATAAGGGGGTAGGCCTGAGAGTTGATCAGCTCGGCCACAAATATATTTTTGTGATAGTCCACCAACCGAGTGACCAAGTCTTTATTGCGGATCACTCTATCATTGAGATCTTTAAGAACCGCTAAGTCTCCGTGGAAGTAAAAGCGGGGTCGAGGCGAAGACGTCGAAGGGTTTTGCTCAGAGCGGATCCTTTGCTGGAGGGACTGAATAAAGTTCCGGTTGTGTTGACCGCCTATGGCCCGAAAAGTCAGTTCGCGCTCGCTGAGAGAGCCTGAGCTCTTGAGGCTGTCCAGCTCTTGGCGCAAATCCACTCCATCAGAGGAGGCAGGCCCAGAGAGCAGCAAGATCTCACAGAGCTGAGAGGGGTGGGCCAAAGCCTGAGGCTGAATACAGAGAATCAGGAGGGGAGCTAAGAGGGCAGTCGCTCGAAGGGCACTTTTTACTTTAGCTATAGGGAGTCCCATCTCTGGCCCGGCCTCGTGAAAGGAGTTGAAAAAAGGAAGAGTTAGTCAAAGGGCTAAAACTACCATAACTCAATTATTAATGCATCATGTTATGAAGTGACCTGCATCTTTCCCCTCGATTTTCCCTGGAAAGGTGACAAATTTTGTCGCTTTCAACTGTCTCAAGTTGAGTCAGCTGAGGGGCAAAACTCCCAATTGAGGCCCAAAATGCAATAAACAGCGCTTTTTTTGACCTTAGGGCCCTCAAGTCTTTGGTCCAGTTTGCCGTAAAGCCCCTAGCAACCCTGAAATGCAGCTGGAATTCCAGCAAGGAGGTACACAGTGCAGATCACTGAAGTGAAGGTCTTTCCTGTCAATGAGGAAAGGCTCAAGGCCTATGTGACAATCACCATCGACAACTGCTTTGTGATTCGTGACTTAAAAGTGATTCGTGGTCACGAGGGGCTCTTTGTCGCCATGCCCAGCCGCAAGCGCAAAGATGGGCAATTTAAAGATATTGCTCACCCCCTCAACCAAGAGACTCGCAGTGCCATTGAGGAGGCGGTCTTTGCGGAGTACGAAAGAGAGATTCGCTCAATGGGTGACTCTCTTGGAGATCTGAAAAGAGACTACGATGAGGACTGAGGCTTTTGGGCCTTGGCTCTATGGACTCCTGCGATAGGGTCAGCTTTTTCTTGATTTTCATTGGCGGGGACTGCTAGGTTAGCTGTCATAGCACCCATGATGGGGTATCGCCAAGTTGGCAAGGCATCAGATTTTGATTCTGACATTCGCAGGTTCGAATCCTGCTACCCCATCCAAAAAAGCCGAGTGAATCCAAAGGGTTCAGTCGGCTTTTTTGTTTCATTGAGGCAGCTCAGCCCAGAGAGAAGACTCTTATATGTTTAAATTCCTTGTTATTTTTAGTCTCGTGTTTTTGGCGCAAGGAGCTTGGGCTCAGCCCCAAGTGATGTTGGAGATGGGTGGATTGTGGCAGCATCGCAATGATGTGCAGATCACCCCAGAGCAGGGCACTTTGGTGAAGTTTGACCGTTTTGGTCGGGGCCCATTTTTCCACGCCCGCATGGAGTTGCGGCACCAGCTCAAAGAGCTCGGCAGCGGCCGCCATGGTTGGAGAGCGGTGGTGGCGCCTCTGAACTTGAGAGTCACTGGACAGTCTCCAGAAATCGTGAACTTCAATGGCCGGGAGTTCAATGCCAATCAGGACTTTACGGTTGGCTACAAGTTCAACTCCTATCGCCTAAGCTATTTTTATTCAGCCATTGCCAGTGATGTCCAGCAGCTGGATCTGGGCCTCACCTTAAAACTCCGCGAGGCTGAAATTGCTTTTCGTCAAGCGGGAGTGGAGCCTTCTATCTATGATAATCTAGGTTTTGTGCCCTTGCTCTATTTAAATCATCAGTGGTTTTTTGCGGAGGCTTGGTCCCTGCATACCAACTTTGATTTTGCAGCGGCTCCCCAGGGTCGAGCCTTGGATTTGGCCATAAAAATCAGAAGATCATTGTCCGAGCCTTGGACTTTGGCTGCTGGAGTTCGCACTTTGGAAGGGGGAGCTGATAACAATAAGGTCCTCACTTTTTCCTGGATCAACTACGCAGTTCTGGATCTCACCTATCATTTTTGAATAGAGGATCCTGCGGCTTGCAGTTTTTTACACAGTTTCGTCAATTAACTCTCTTGAGTTTCGAGTATCTTCCATCTCTGGGTAAAGTCAGCAAAGAGAGGTTTTTTCTGGCTTTTCAAAGGTGAAGGAGGAGTAATGGAAAAGAATAGGCAGTCCCTAGAGAGTTTTAGTTTAATGGACAGTTATGAGTATGGGCATCCAGCCTGTGAAATTATTGAAAGAGAAATGGGAGTGTGGCCGAGTAGTTGTGAGGAAGAGAAGTCTCCATCATCTGTAAGGCAGACGAGATTGGATCGGGAGCAAAACTATGACCTAGATGGAGTGTCTATGAGTGGCTCAGGAGTGTTAGTGGCCTCAGCGAAAGGAGAAAGATCAGATTAGGCTTCACAAAAAATCTTGTCCAAATTTAGGGCTTGTAACTGGTTTTAAAGAGCCAATCACTTAAGGGGTAGACGATGTTAAAGTTGTAGTGGTGCATTAGCTGGGGATTGTGGTGAACCAAGTGGTGGTTTCTCATCCAGCGAAGGGCTCTCAGTCTGAGCAATGGGTGCTGTTTGGGAAGGTGAGAGATCCAGTGAAGGGTCTCGTAGAGGAGAAAGTAGAGGCTGGCGCCCGAGAGAGCCAACCAGACCACATTGGAAGGCAGAAAAAAAGATAGAGAAAAGTAAAGTGCTGGAAGCGCAAACACCGCAAAGCCCGCAACAGTCCACCAGGGAAAAAAGAGAATGTAGAAGTCCTTGGGGCTATCCCATTCAACGTATTCATGGGTGTAAAAAAGATGGTGTTGCTTGGAGTGAATATCATAGGTGTGGGGGGCAATGAGTGGGATTCGACGGTGTAGAAGGTATTTGTGGATTAAAAACACAGCAAAATTGCCCAGTAAGAGAAAAATAGGAAGGGTGAGCCACTCTAAGAAGCTGGGCGACTGAATTTGCCATAAGAAGAACACTGGCAGCAGGCTGAGAACAGTGAAGTTGAAACTCACATGGAGCCAGGGCCTGTAGCGGGCTGGAATGACGTTGCTGCGAAAGTGCTGTCTAAACTCTAGGGTGTTCAAAGATCGGGCCCTTAAGTTAGCGCTCCCAAGCCAGTTGAGAGTGGCTTTCAAAAATCAGTTCATCAAAATAGCTGAGAATTGCGGCTTTCCTGGATTGGGCTCTTTGCTGCAGATTGGTCTGCGTAGGCAGTCCCAAAAAACTCAGAATCGCTTCTGCCCGTTCAGTCCCAAAGATTTGGGAGAGTTGGAGGTATTGGATTTGAGTGTAGACTCCCAAGGGGCTTCGTTCTTCCATCACCTTTTCATGTTCACTGCAGATTTTTGCTCTGTTGAGAGAGGATTGGTAGGTGGTACTTAAGTAGAGCTGCCCAAAGCTCTCTGATATCTCCCCTGCCTGAAGCCGGGCACTGGTGGAGTTGTAGACTCGAGCTAAGGAGTAAATATCTTCTAAACAGTTTTTTGGTACCCCTATCGCCGCAATGGCTGAGTGGGTGAAGAGGCAGGAACAAGCGATCATGAAAAAACGACCAATAGAGTTAGGTAAGAACACAAAGAACCCCCTTTGACGTGAGAACCGACTCTATCACGGTTTATGCAGAGCGCTGCACAAACAAATGAGGGTCGGTAATTTTTATAGAACTTTCCCTGTTTTTCTAGACTTCGTGGCTGAGGGATCCTAGGTATCGGGACAGAGACAGCAGAGTAGGGTGGTCCGCTCTGGGATGGTCTTAGAATACATCCTCCTTGAAGCGGAATGAGTGTGAAATGTCCTTCAGAAGATACTTGATATTTTTTTCTCTTTTTGTAGGTCTCACCTGGCTGCTCTCCTATTGGCTTTCCTTTTATATGGCTCTGGCCTCAGGGGCTTATTTTTTGATGCTGTCAGGTGTTGTGTTGCGTCGAGAGCGGACTCTACATATGGCCCTGATGTTGACTGCGATTTTCACAGATTTGTCACTGGTCTTGGTTTTGGAATTGCAGAGGTCTGCTATCGAGACAGCCCTCTCTATGGCCATGAGCCCCCTGCAACAGGCTCACATTTTCTGTTCCAGCCTGGCCCTGTTGCTGTATTTTCCAGTTGTGATTCTCGGGGTTAAGAGTTTCTTTGCGTCTGTGTCTCGCGGGAAGTACCGGGCCTGGCACATGCGATTAGGGCTTTTGGCCCTGACTTTTCGCAGCCTAGGATTTTTGTTTATGTTCAGTTTGCTGTGAGTGCGAAAGACCTGTAAGAGTTGTTGACGCAATTTATAAATTATCCAATATTACATCCATAAACGTAGCTCTATTGAGTGAAGGAGGAAGAAAGATGGGAAGTGCAACCGTTCCGGTGACAGATGCATCCTTTGAGCAAGAAGTTTTAAAGTCTGAAGTTCCCGTATTGGTGGATTTTTGGGCCGAGTGGTGTGGACCCTGTCGAGCCCTCGCACCCAAGCTGGAGGAGTTGGCCAGTGAGTTGGGCGGCAAGGTCAAAGTCGCCAAAGTAAATATAGACGAAAACCCTCAGGCTCCAGCTAAGTTTGGCGTTCGAGGCATACCAACCATGATCCTATTTAAGGCCGGTTCTGAAGTGGATCAGATTGTTGGGAACCATCCCAAAGAAAACATTGAAGCTATGGTGAAGAAGCATCTGGCTTAGCGAGAGATGGGGGCAAGCTCCAGGGTGGCTGCAAAGCTCGCTGGAGCTGTCTTGCCAAATTCTGATGTCCAGAAAACCTGAAGCTGGCGGCCGACGACCACTGCTACCAAACTCTGCGATCGAGAGGTGGCCATGCAGCTGCGGTGAACACCCACTGTCTCTTCGGCAAAGACTTGCCCCAGCACAAGCTGTTCTTCCTGGTTAGTCAAATCAAAGAGGCTGGCGTGTTTAAGCCCATTTCTTAAAAATACTGCCCAGCGGCCATGACCCACCACCGAGTAGGACTGGGCAGCACTCAAGTTTCTGGCCCAGCTGGGGCCTGGCTGCCCAAACCTCAAATCGACCCGACTATCAAGGTCTTCGCCCTGCAACATACTCGACACCCAGAGAGCTCCCGAGGGTTTCAGCTCTGCAATCCTTTCCACTCGCTGTGAGGGGAGATGGATTCTGTAGCTATTGTATTTCTGGTCAAAGGCCACGGGGCCAGATAAAACCATCCAGTCTCCCATGGGGGCAGACCAGCCCAGTTCTCTGAAGCGGAACTCAATGGGCAAAACTTGGATTTGTCTCCTATCCAATCGCAGCAGGCTGTGGATGGGTGAGTTGACTTCAGTTCCACGACCCGCCACGTACAGCCAGTTGAGGTCTGAACTTTGCCACAGATAGCCCCAGTCTTGAAGTTGCTCGAATGGGGCCTGCAGCACCCAGATGGGCTCCGGGGAGCCGACTTGAAACTTTTCAAAAGATTTGAGGCTGCTGTTGAAAAATACAATCTCGCTGGCGGTCTGACCAAAGGTCAGGAACTGTCGAGTTTTAGGGGATGGCACCTTCCATTCAAATGTAGGGTCTGAGGCCCTCCTTACCGAGTCAGTAGTGGCTTCGTAATAGCTGTCCCCATCTGGACCCAGCCTAAACTGGCTTCCTTGATATCGGCCTCGAAGTTGACTGTTGGTGGCCAGTTGCGAGACGGCTATCTCACCTGTGGCCAGGTTCACTCTGTGAAGAGATCCATCGAAACCGATGAGCAGGAGAGTTCTTTCATCGGCCGAGAAGTGGCACAAGGTTACGCTGCGGCTGACTTCGCGTCTGTGTTCCTCGTCTTTCTGGGCTTGGGCGGCTCTCTGGGCTACTCTCTCTTGCACTTCGGGGAGCTGCTGAAAGTACTCAATGGCCTGTTGGGTGTGTTTGTCGCGAAGTGTGCGGTGAAAATCCTTTGGCACTAGATCATCAAAAAAGGTCAACAGGCCAATAAGGCCCATCACAAAAAAAACCTTTAGATTGACGGGGCCAAAGACAAGCTCTCTACCAAACCACAGGTCCTCATCAAACTCCTCTCTAAGGTGTTCAGAGAGTAAATCCCGAATAAAGATCCAGCATAGCAAAAACCATAAAACCAGACTCACCCCAAGAGTTCCCACCAGAGCTGTCATATCAGAGGCCATACTTGGGGAAAACTGGCTGATAAAGTGAAACAGAAAGATAAAAGCCCCAATTCCACCAGATAAAAATAAGTAGGCAATCACAAGCGGGGCGCCAATGACTCCGAGAAAAACAATGGCCAAAGCGGAGGTCCGCGCCAAGGGGCGGCGTCGAATCAACCCCAAGCCTACACTCAGGCCAAAGAGGCCAAGTAAGACTTGTGAGTTGAGAACCTCTCCTGCAGAGCTAGGTAGGCCCAGGTCGGCGAAGTGAACCCAGAGACGTTGAACTCCAGAGATAAAAAGCAGCAGAGCGAGCAGATAGAGTTTAAAGGTCATGCCAATATAAGGCTAGATGGAATTAAGAACTTCGCCAAGTTAAAATAGGTAGCGCCTATAGGCTACCGAAGAGACTAGACCAAGGCCTGCCATGGTGGCCAGCAGGCTGGAGCCTCCGTAGGAAAGAAGAGGTAGGGGCACCCCGACAATGGGCAAAAGGCCAATCACCATCCCCACATTGACGACCATATGAAGAAACAGATAGGCCACGACCCCGATGACTAGGAGGGCTCCAAATTTGTCCCTGGCCTGGGTGGCAACTTTAATGCCCATAATCAGCAGCACCATAAATAGGCCAACAGTGGTTACGCTGCCAATAAAACCGTGCTCTTCACTCAAAACACTAAAGATAAAATCGGTGTGGCGTTCAGGAAGGAATTCCAGTTGAGACTGAGTTCCCTTGCGAAACCCCTTGCCGAGAATTCGTCCACTCCCGACAGCAATACGAGATTGAATGCTATTGTAACCTGTTCCTCTCGGATCTCGATCTGGAGACAAAAAGGTCAGAATCCGGTTTTTTTGATACTCTTTGAGCCCGTAATTCCACACAAGAGGAGCAGCCACCAGCAAGGTGAGAACTCCCCCTAGAAGAATTGAGCGTTTGACTTTGACAAACAAGAACAGAGCACCCCCTACTCCCATAAGCATCATGGCCGTGCCCAGGTCTGGTTGGCGGACCGTAAGGATGAAGGGGATGGCCAGCAAAGCTAAGGGGATGGCTAGTTTGCGAAAACCTAAGCCCTGAAGGCTGGAGTGCTGGCAGAGGATTCGGGCCAACACGATCACCATGATGAGTTTCATCGTCTCAGAAGGCTGGTAGCGAAAAAAACCCAGATCTAGCCAACGCTGGGCTCCATAAGAGGCTGTGCCAAAATATTTGACGGCAATCAAGGCCCCAAGGTTTAGGGCATAAAGTCCATAGGCCAAACGATAAAACCACTGATAGTCGATGAAGGTCACAACAAAGAAGACGGCCCAGCCCAAGGCCAGCCAGGCCATCTGGAGCCAAAACAGCCGACTTGTGCCATCCACATGGACTCCATGGGTGGCACTATAGAGGTTGATAAGGCCGATGATATTCAGGGCCAATATGACCAGGGCAAAGTTGAGGTCAATTCGACTGAGAAAAGTTCTCTCCTCAACCTGCAGAGCTGCGGGAACTTGATTGGCTTTCATTCACTTACCTCTTCAGGGCGGGGCTGAATCTCGGGAGCGGCAATGCGTTGTGGCCTTAGTTTTTCGGGGTGGTACTTTTCCATATAGGCTTTGATCACGTCACGGACAATGGGAGCTGCCCCTGATGAGCCTGCACAGGAGTGCATGGCCAATACAGCCACAGTGATTTCTGGTCGTTCAGCGGGGGCGTAGCCCACATACCAGCCATGGTGCCTGAGGTGCAGAGGACGTTCATCACAGCGACCACGAATTTGGTCTGCTGAGAAGCCAACAATCTGAGTTGTGCCAGTCTTGCCAGCCATCTCCACACCAGGGATCTTCCACCAGCGGGCAGTACCGCGCTCTCCGTTGGCAACTAAGCGCATGGACTCCTTTACAGTTTCAAAGTGCTCCAGCTCAATATAGGGGTCACCTTCATTTTCAGGGCGGCTGGCATCACGCAGGACTTCAGGGAAAAACTCATTGAGAACATCATTGTCCTGGTCTAGCACCTGGCGCACCAAATAGGGTCTGTAGACAGGACCTTTAAGTCCAATGGCGTTGTAGGCCACAGCCATCTGCAGCGGAGTGGTCAAGACAAATCCTTGTCCAATGGCATTAGATAAGTTTTCTCCCGGCTGCCAGGGCTCGCCCACGGCTTGAAGTTTCCATTCTGAGTCAGGGATGAGTCCAGGAACTTCATTGTTCATGCGCACTCCTGTGCGTTGTCCAAGTCCGAGCAGTCTTGAATACTGAGCAATCACATCCATACCTAGGGCGATACCCATTTTGTAAAAAAACACGTTGCTAGATCTCTCCATGGCTTCGAGCACAGTGACATTGCCATGACCTGTGGGGCTATGATCATGATAATTTCTGCGACCAAAGCGCAAAAAGGGTGGAGAGGGTAGAACAGTCTGTCGAGTGATCGCCTTTTCCTGGAGAGCTGCAAGAGCTACAAAGGGTTTAAAAGTGGAACCCGGAGCAAAGTGGTCTTGGATAACTTTGTTCCGCAAAGGGCGAAAGGGATCATTGATCAGCTTTGACCAGAGTTGCGGTGAGATTCCGGTAGAAAAATCATTGGGGTCGAAAGAAGGTGTGTTCACCCAGGCCAAAACTTCACCATTGGCCTTCATAGCCACCAAGGCCCCTCTTCTGGGGCCAATATGGTCTTCGCGGTTCATAGCTATAAAGGCGGCCTCTTGGATATCCCGGTCAATGGTTAAAACTAAGTTGTCACCAGGTTCAGCCGGTCGGGGCTTGAATCCCAAGAAACTAGGCGTCTCGGTGGCCGCCTCACGGCCTCTGGAATCAACCTCGACGTAGGAGATTCCATCTCTACCACGCAGAGTGCGCTCCCAAACTTCTTCGAGACCGCTCTGACCAATAATGTCCCCTTGTTCAAAGACAAACTCCCCTCGATAGCGTTCATTGTAGCGCTGGAGTTGGTCCCGGGAGATTTCATTGACGTAGCCAAAGAGTTGGGCTCCGTTGGGGCCCAGGGGATAATAGCGAATGATCACCTCGTTGACATTGAGTCCGGGGTGATCCCAACGCAGCATTTTTAGTCGGTGAACCTCATCCAAGTTGAGATGATCTTTGATTCTCACCGGTCGAAAAGGACCGTTACGACGGCGGCTGGTGCGTACGTTCTCGACGATACTCTGTGGAGACAGGCCCAGGACTGCACCGACAGCTTCTGCTGTCTCCTCAAGCCTTGTGGCATACTGAGGGGAGATGGTGGCTTCAAAACCAGGAAGATTGTCGACAAGAACGCGCCCATCTCGGTCCAGTATAAGGCCTCGAGGGGCAGGAATCTTTATCTCTTTTACTCGGTTTCGCTCCGAATAGCGGCGCAGTTCAGTTCCCTCGACAATTTGTAGATACCAAAGGCGAGCAAAGAAGATAAGACCAACGAGTCCGATTGCAATATAGAGCAGTTGATAGCGTGGGAGATACTCTTTGGCTTCTTCTTCGGGGTTGCTCAAAAAACTCATAACCACTGGGCTCCTGCTTCAGTGGGGAGTTCTTTTTGTGTCAGATGGTCAAACCAGGTCATCAGGCGATAGAGAGGAAAGCCGAGCAACATTGTGAGAAGAGATCCCAGAGTCCAGTCAAAAAAGTGATAACTGCGAGCCGGGTTGTGCTCAATGGCCCAGGACAAGCCAAAATGGAGGACTGAAAATAAGATGACGGAACTGCCACATACCAAAACAAAATAAGTGGATCCGGGCCAATAGATACGCTCTTTAAACAGAAAAATAAAGCCTGCTAGGAGCAAGTTGAGAAGCAGAAAAAACCCCAAAGGTATTGCTGACAGTGAAGCCACGGCCAAGGTCAGTAGGTAGATCATAACAAAGCTCTCAGTCGCTCGCCGGTAGAGAGCTGCGTAGACAATAAATGGGACCCATGTTTGAGGTGGGGGAAAAGAGCCGAGCAACTGCATCCATAGCGAGCTTTGCAATGAGGCAAGTAAAAGCAAGGAGGTCAAAAAAAGGCTGTAGTTCGCGAAGACCAAACTGACTTCCCTCATGGGCCATCCTCGCGCAGAGGGGTCAACTGCGCAAATTCATCCATAGTGAAGACTTCGTGATTGGCATTGAGAACCACAAAAACTTCTTCGAGGGAGGTTGGATTGAGGACCGGCTGGAGGTCCACCTCTTGTGTCATGCCATAGCGACTCTTAGAAATATGGGAAACTGTTCCCACAGGAAAACCTTTGGGGAAAATGTTGTCCAGTCCGCTGGTGACAATGAGATCTCCCTCTCTGACGTCCTCATCTCGACGCAGGTAGCGCATCCGTCCACCATCGCCACCACTGCCTTCAACAATTCCCCGAGATCGGGACCTCTGAACGATGGCATCAATGGCCGCATAGCGGTCTGTGAGCAGTAAAATTCGTGCAGTGTGGTTGTCAGCGCGAAACACATAGCCCACCACACCACCTACCGTGATAACGGCCATATGCTTTTGCACTCCATGAAGGTGGCCCCTATTGATGGTGATGGTGTTGTGGTCGGGCAGAAGGTCCTTGCCGATCACTCGGGCGGCCAGAAGCTCCATTTCAGAGCGCTGTTTGAATAGGAGCAAGTTGTTAAGGCGCTCATTTTCCAGTCTCAGCTCAGTCATTGCTCCCAGCTGGGCGCGAAGTTCCTGGTTTTCGTGCAGCAAGAGACGGTTTTCTTTTTTGATGTCAATGAGATCTAAATAGAGTCCTGTGGTGCCCCTGACTCCGGCGCTAAAGGTAGAGTAGCCTTTTTGGATCAGTCCAGAGGCCATAGTGAAAGGCTTTAAGACCAGGAGAGTTTCCTCGCTTTTGCGCTGCAGATTGACGAGGAGCAGCGGGATGCCCAGGGCAAAAATCACAAATAGGACTTTTCGGATATCGAAGGTGAAGTAGTTCAAGCTGTGGCCCCCTTTAAGGATTGCTTCCCTCAACTCTGAAATCCTAGCAAAGGCTGGGGGTGAATTCCAACAATCTCCTTGAAAAATGCCAGAAAACTAGGGACTCTGGGGAGCTATGGGAGGCCTGTGATGTTAGAAAAAGTCAGAAAGCCCGGTCGGGCTAAGAGTTTTTTTGCCTACATTCTATTTGGAGCCATTGTCTTGGTTTTTGTCTTTATGGGGGTGACCCCGGACCAGGGCCCCTTCACTACGGGAGGGTCTGCGGCCGTGGTGAACGGGCAGATTATTTCCCTAGCCCAGTATCAGCGTCGATTGATGGCTGTGGAGGATCAGCAGCAGCGTCAGCTTCAGGGGTTGCCCGAAGAACAGCGTCAGATGAGGCTACAGCAGATGCGCTCAGATGTGTTGGAACAGATGATTGTTCATGAGCTTTCGGGCTCTATTGCAGAGCGAGATCGTTTGAAGATCGCAGATGCTGAGGTGCGAAAGCAAATAGTGGAGAATGAGGTCTTTCAGGATGAGGACGGGCGGTTTCGCCGGGAGTACTATCAACAGATTCTCCGGGCCAATGGCTGGACCTCTGCTGAATATGAAAGTCTCCTGAGGCGGGATATTTTATTGAGCCGACTTCAGGAGCTTTTTTCCTACGCTTTACTGCCAATCCCGGGTCAGTTGGAAAAGGACGAGGTGCTCAGAGGTTCCAGTGTGAACCTGGCCTTTGTCAGTTTTGACCGGGAGAGTTTACGGGCGGCTTTGCCCATCACCTCGGCCCAAGTCCAGGGCTTTCTCAGTCAAGAGGGTTCAGAGGCTGTGCTGCAGTCCGAATACGAAGCCAGACGGTCAGAATTTCGCACTCCTGCTCAGGTGCGTGCTCGGCATATTTTGATTTCAGCCGAGGGGCCTGAGGAAGGTGCCCCGGCCCTGGAGAGAATTCTAGCTTTGCGTGAAGAACTGAGTGTGGACAACTTTGCAGACCTGGCTCAGGAGCACAGTCAGGACCCTGGCTCTGCCAGTCGGGGAGGTGATCTGGGCTTTTTTAGGCGAGGCCAAATGCAGCCTCCCTTTGAACAGGCGGCCTTTGAATTGCCCGTAGGCGAAATCAGTGCCCCGGTAAGGACTGAGTTTGGCTACCACCTGATTTTGGTCGAGGACAAACGGGCAGAGTCAGTGCAAGGCTTTGAAGAGGTCAAAGAGGAGTTGGCCCGCGGTCTTTTGCAAAGAGAGAGGGTGGACGAGGAGCTGGCAGGCATAGAAGCCTTGGCTCAGAGTTCCAATAAGCCGGAGTTGGACACTCGCTTAGAGCAGATGGGCTTTTCATGGACTGAGACGGGGCCTTTTGATTTGACTCGTCGAGAAATTCCCCGGCTTGGGGAGTCGGACAGTCTTTGGAGTGCAGTTTTGGAGAAAGCAGAAGTAGGGGTTGTCCCTCAGCTTGTCGTCTCTCGAGGTCGTTATCATTTGTTGAACATAAAAGAGATTGATATCAGCGGAAGCGGATTGACTCCACTCGACATTCCTGGCGCAGCTCAGTTCTTTGCCATGTTTCGCACAGGGCAGATATTTGAGTCTTGGCTCGATCAGGAAAAGGCCCAGGCTCGTATTCAGCGCAACGCTCAGTTGTTGATGACTAGGTGAAGAGGCAGTCGTAATGGTCGATCCATATCAGGAGTCCTTAGACGATCCGAATATGGCATTTGAGGACCGCTGGGCCTTGATTCAGGAACTAGATAGTACAAACCGAAGGCTTGGTATCTATACAAGATTTGTGGCCGAGTTTGATCGCTGGCTGGACTCACTTGAAACAGAGAAGGGAACCCCTTTGTCTGTGCTGGATGTGGGTTCGGGCTCAGGAGGCCTGTGTCGTAGCCTCTATGAATACTCCCGGAGTAAGGGCAGGGAGTTTGATTTCCACCTCTATGACTCCCAGGCAGATGTTCTTGAGGAGAGCCGCAAGTTGTTTTCTCCCAGGGCGCGAGTGACGACTCACGTGGCCCCTGAAAGTCACTTACAGGCCTATAGGGATCAGAGTTTTGATGTGGTGATATCCCTCCAGGTGGTCCACCACATTCAACCCCTTTCAGCAGCTGTTTCTGCTTTGGAGCAAATGCTCAGGGTCGCAGGAAAGGGAGTTTTTATTGTGGACCTTTACAATAAGCCTTTGGCCATCACAGGCACAAAAGTCTTGTCCCACCTGCTTGGCTATTCGAAGGGTTTGGCCAGTGACGGAGTTAAGAGTCTAATGAGAGCTCACTCTCCCGATGAGTTGATGAAGGAGTTACAAAAAACCCCTTGTGCTCAGGCTCAAGAGTTGAGCCTTCACAAGTACAAAATCTACCCCTTTTGGCGGCTAGAAAGCCGGCGCACTAGGCCTTCAACAGCTGATCTGTGAGCTCAACAAAGCCTAAGCCTTCCCGTGATTTCGTCACATAGCGGGGCAGGAACTTGATTTGATCGACAAAGTCTTGAATGTTTGCAACTGCAAAGGAGTTTTCAAAGGCCTCAAACATGGGCTCGTCATTGGGGGAGTCGCCAACAAAGGCGCAGTCTTTTAGCTGGAGGCCTGGAAATTCCCGACTCAGCAGAGTCTTGCACATACTGAGTTTATCATAGTCTCCAAACCAGCCATTGACATGAATGTTGCTGATTTTGGCCGTGGCACCATGTCGTTCAAAAATGGCCTTTATCTTTAAGACATCAACCATTGGCAAAGGTGGGATGTCCTCACAAAAGTCAATGGCCAGATCCATCATGCGACTGAATTGGTCGGGAGAAACGGCCGCCTGTGGGACTTCGGTCAGAATCTCTGTTTCGATCTCCTTAAGTCGAGCTCGGCTGCGCTCTTGCTCCTGGGAAGTGAATGCTAAGTGGCGCAGAGTTTTGCCGTCTTTGAGCATAAAATAAAAAGCGCCGTTTTCACCAATGACCCCTCGAACAGGCCAAAACCTGCAGATCAAATCACACCAACCTGCGGGGCGTCCAGTGACTGGGACCACAGCAATTCCCGAATGGTGAAGTCTCCACAGGGCTTGATAGGACTCTGCTGGAATGGGTCCATCTAAAGTCAATGTGCCGTCAATGTCAGTGAAGAGGATCTTGATCTTTCCCTTAAACTCACAGTGTCTCTTAA
>SKYF01000156.1 GCA_007128005.1 Bdellovibrionales bacterium | reverse complement strand
TTGGGTTTTGGGCTGTGGCCTTTTCTTGCAATGGAGAGGGCCTTGCCGGGCCCCTTTAGGGCTTAAGGAAAAAGCCGCCCCTTTCCTTGAGAAAGGGGGGCGATATGAATCACACCAACTGTGGTTCCTATCGGCGAGCCTGGGAGCTGTTTAGAGTCCAGTTGTGGATACTTTTGGTTCTACACAAGTTGATTCTGATAGCCGCCCAGCTCGTCCACCTGACGCTGGTCTAGTTGGGGGGCAGTTATAGACTGCCCTTCAGTTTGGATTTCTAGGGCTTTAAGAGAGTCATTCTGTGGGCTTTAAACCCAAAGGGGCTTGATCTCCAAGGCTTGGAACTGAAGGGGCCCGGCACTTTTGGCGCTGTAGCTGTTCACTCCGACGTCGGAGTGGTGGGGGCTGCGCGTGCGGAATCCGGACAAGCAAATCTCTCGCCGTAGCTGGAGATGGTTTTTAAGCAGTGGCCCGAAAGGGAGGCGAAATGAACTACAGCAGCTGTGGTTCGTATCGGCCTAGGTAAGTCAGCCTCAAAGGGGCCTTAGAGCTTAAGGGGTTGGAGGGCTTGAGCTCCACGGCATGGCGCTGTATTAAATATAATCTATGCATCCAGCCTTTGTCTCGAGTCTAAGAACGTGGACAGTTTTATTCCAACTTGAAAGAATTACCGATTAAACCGCGACTTTCACTGCTCGCTCTTTTGAAGGCTGTCGAGAAACTTTTATCTTTTTGTGTAACTGATACAAAAAGTGAGTGGTCAATTGCTCCAAGCATCCAGGCAGAGGCTTCTTTTTATTGAGAGTGTAGTCGCGAAGCGCCAGGCCCAGTATTTGCTAAAGAGTTGGGCCAGGCCTTAGGCCTCAACAAAAAAGGAGTTATTAATGAAAAAATTTTATAGCAGATCAAAGACGAATATCGCGAAGCTTGCGGCCAGCCTTCCAGTTACCTCCTATTTAATGGCCGTGTTTTTTGCAGATTATCTAGAAACCATAATCAATGCTACCAATACGACTGGAAAATAATTTTTCGCACATTTTCTGATTAAATAGGGAGCAATCTTGCCTGTGAAAAGCGAAATTTGGTTTGACCAAATATACGTTCAACAGCTGCTGAAGCCTAAAAGGCAGTCTGAGGCAGTGTTGTTTCTTCACGGCTATCCTGCAGATGAGGGGAGTAAAAATCTTGATATTGCCGAATCTCTAGGGGGGCTCCCCTTTGATGTCTACCTTATACATTATCGTGGGCTTGGAGAGAGTTACGGCAAGTTTAGCTTTTTGCAATCATTAGAAGATGTCAGAAACATAATCCAAAAGCTCGACTCCTTTGGATACAACACCATTCACATTGTTGGACATTCTTGGGGTGGGTACTTGACACTAATGAATGAAGATTTGTGGTCTTCAGATTCTAAGATTGTTTTAATGTCACCTTTTTTGTCGCTTCCAGATGGAGAGGCCTTATCTGCACTGGCACATTCAGTTTTTACGGAGACAAAACGTCATCTTAAATATTCCCATGTGTCAGATATGATTCGGGACCTAGAACAGCTAAGAAGTGCAGGAGGCACATTTTCTGATTTTGTTCGGGTGGGGTGTCGGCGCTCAAAACAGATTACCATTCTTCAGGCAAAAAACGACATTGAAACCCCGGCACACATTGCTGAAGAGTTTTGTGAGGCTGTGGGTCTGGCAAAGAATCAGCATTATTTGGTGGAGAGTGATCACTCATTTACGGGGAATCGTCATTTGCTTGTAGAGCTAATTAGAGATGTGCTGAAAGAATCCAGATGATAAATTTGTTCAGAAGACTAAAGTTTATTTATGATTGTGATATCCAGAATGGTTTTATCAATATCAAATCGGGAACGAAAATTAATTGCTCCAAATCTTCAAGCGTCTCGATAAAAAATGGGGCTTTTCAGTTTGGCTATCCACTTAGGTTTTCATGTGACTATCCATCGCAAAACCGAGGCTTAATAAAGTTGGGTAATGGAAGCCGTCTTATTGTTGAAGGGAGTGTAACCTTAGGTCCAGGGAGCGCAATTGTTTTGGGTGAGGGCGCTGTTCTTAGGTTTGGTGGTGATAATGTCTTTGCACATAACACAATGATCTTTTGTCACAAGAGTGTTGTCTTCGAGAGGGGCGCAGCAGCATCTTGGAATTGTGTTTTCATGGATTGGGATGGCCACGAATTTAGGCGTGGCCAGGGCGAAAGACAAAGAGTGCTAAAAAGGCCACTTTTAGTTGGTAAAAATGTTGGTGTTCAGATGAACGTACTGGTTCCAAGGGGAGTTTCTATTGGTGACAATTCAATTGTGTCGGCAGGGACAGTCTTGCGGAAAGATGTACCAAGTAACACTTTAGTTTACTCAGAGCAGAGTTACAGGATGAAGAATGGATATCAATCTGGGATCAAAAAAATTAATTAATCTGGAGCAAATTGGCGGTCTGGGATTAATTTTTCTTGCCTATATATTATTTATTTTTAGCTCTTTTGGCTACCAGGATATTTGGTGGTTTCCCTGGTTGCTGGGAGGAAGGGTCGCGGCCGCTTTCCTGGCAATCTTAGCGATAGCGGTTTTGTTTTTTAAAACCTCAGACCGTCCTTATGATGCTTGGTTTTATACTGTAGCACTTGGTATCCAATCAATTCATGGAGCCATGGAGGGTAGTGGTAGCACTGAGTTTTATGCCTACACTGGGGTGCTATATATTGTTGCTGCGTTAGCTAGCCGGTTTAGCTTCAAATTATGGATGAGAACCCTATTCCCTTTTCAGTTTGGTTTTTTGCTAATGCCTCTTTTTTTCAAAGATGCAGCTTTCTTCTCCTCTGTTGGGCGTTTTGTGGATGCTTTTAGCCTTCCGATCAGCGGTTTTGTGGTGGGAACAATTATCGTCTGGCTAAACTCTCAAAGGTTTTCAGTGTTGTCGGACAATCTTGAATTGCAGAGGAGCCTTTCGGAGGTGAAGGATCTTCTTTTCTTGGAGCAACAGGATCGTCTGGAGAAGGCCCGTAGTGAAATCGAAGAGATGAGGTCTATGGTTGAAAAAGCTGCTGAGATGAGGTCCACAGCACTTATTGCTGCCCAAGTTTCCCATGATATAAGGAGTCCAATTTCGGCGCTCAACATCGTGGTTAGTCAGCTGCAAGGTCTCTCTGAGCGTCAGAAATCTGTGATGGTTTCGGCAATTGGGAGGATCAGCGACATCGCAACTATGCTCTTGCAAAAATCGAAGAACCTTGGACTTCTGCAAGAGACATTAGGTAGCGAGCCTAAACTTGATTCGCCGATTTTGAGTCCGGAGTTTATTCCCATTCTGGTAGAGTCAGTGGTTGCTGAGAAGCGATTTGAATATAAAGACTGTTGCAAATTAAAGATTAGTTTGGATCTAGATGATTCTTATGGGGGGGTGGCAAAAGTTAATGCAGTTGAGTTTTGTCGAATGATGAGTAACTTGATTAACAATGCAGTTGAGAGTCTTGATGCGAGTACTGGTGAGGTTGGAGTGCGAGTCGAATGTCGTGGAGCAGAGGTTATAGTGACTGTAAGTGATACTGGTTGTGGTATTCCTGAGTCAGTTTTGAGTCGGCTTGGGGAGTTAGGGAACAGCCAAGGGAAGGGAGCGATGGGGCGAGGAGGAAGTGGTCTGGGAGTGTATCATGCTATGAGAACAATGAGCGAGTTCAATGGAAAGTTTCAAGTTGAAACTAGTCAATGCCCGGGGATCTCAGGTACCACAGTCAAGTTGTCTCTGCCTGCACAGCCAGCCCCAGGTTGGTTTGCTCGGGAAATTGTGGTAGCTGAGGGGGCACGGATTGTGACAGTTGATGACGACTCATTCGTCCATGGCGCCTGGGCTGAACGGTTTGCAAGGGATAAAGTATTGGAGTGCGGAGCGGCTCATTATAGTTTTACATCAGGGGATGATTTTGAGGGTTGGTTTAATAAGAACCGCGCAGTCGCAGGGGATATTTTTTTAATCGACTATGATTTCAAAAATCAGGTGGAAACTGGTTTAGATATTATATCAAGATTAGGTCTTGAGGCGTGTTCCTTTTTGGTGACTTCGAGATTCAGTGAATCTGGAGTGATAGAGGAGTCGATCACCAGGGGAATTAAACTGGTTCCAAAGCCAATAATGGGCTTTGTGCCGATGCGTTTTCCAAAGCAAATAGGGGTCGAGCCCCTTCAGGCCTCTTCAGTGGGTTGGTAAGGCCGGTTGGTCCTCCCCCCCCCTCAAGGGTGGACAATTTAAGCCACAGGGTCTTGCAGTTGATGGAAAGTAAGGGGTTTTTCTGGTGACCCTGACCTTTTTGGTGCTGATCACCGGCTCGGTCATCCTCATCAACCTGGCCATCATCGGCGAGTACCTGGCTCGCATCTATGAGGAAGTCAAAGCCCGCCCCCGCTACCTAGTCAGCGAACAAAAGGGACCACAAAAGGTACCAAGTACCTTTTCCGGAAAAATAGAGGGGTCTTAAGGCTTAGGGGCTTTTAGGTCTTGAGCTCCCTTTGGAGGCGGCAGTCTAAAGTTGCCTTTTGGTTGCGCCGGCAACTGGACTCTAGGTGCGGAATCCGGACAAACAAATCGCTCGCTGTGGGTTGGATTGGAGTTTGAGCTGTGGCCTTTTTTTGCAAGGGAGGGAGCCTGCCGGGCCTCTTTAGGGCTTAAGGAAAGAGCCGCCCCTTTCTTTGAGAAAGGGGGGCGATATGAACTACAACAGCTGTGGTTCCTATCGGCGAGCCTGGGAGTTATTTAGAGTCCAGTTGTGGATACTTTTAGTTCTGCACAAGTTGAT
>SKYF01000183.1 GCA_007128005.1 Bdellovibrionales bacterium | reverse complement strand
GCCGCTACTCTAGCTGAAGATAGGGCAGGTGAAAAGCGGGGATACGCCTCTAACGCAAGGCTTAAAGGCTCCAGGCGATCTGCTCCAAGGCCTCGGTCTCCTCGGCCCAGTAGCTGTAGTCGCGAAATTGGGGAAAAAGCCGGGGAAAGCTGGGATCTTTCCATCTGCGGGCCACCCAGCCCGCATAATGGATGATGCGCAGACCCCTGAGAGCTGGGATCAGGTCTAAATCTGAAGCTCTAAAATCCCTCAGCTCCGTGTAGCCTGCAAGCAGACTGTCCTGCTCGGCCTGAAGGAGCTCCTTCTCGCCTTCCCCTCCATGGCCACTCGAGGCAAAGAGCATCCAGAAGTCCTGAACGGGAGGCCCCATACAAAAGTCATCAAAGTCGACAAAGAAAAAAGCCCTGAGCTCCTGATCCTGGGTGGTCGCCTCCCAGCGCCGGTCCTGCTGAAGGAGGTTGCCTTTGTGGCAGTCGCCATGAATTCGAATAAACTCATCATATTTAAGTTGATCGTCAAGATAATCCAGCACCTGGACTGCAGCATGGTGGTAGCGGCTCCAGCACTCTGGGGCCACCCAGTCGCCAAGCACATCTAAAGCGGGCCAACCCAGATCCTCTGGCCCTAAAAAAAGCCGATGTTGGGCAGGTTTTTGCTCTCCCAGGTTGTGGATTTGAGCCAGAAGTCGGCCAATGCGCTTGAGGTCTTCCAGTCCCAGCTCCTGGGGGATGCGTCCCAGGGCTTTGGGGAAGAGAGTTAGAAAAAGTCCCTCAACCTCACTCAAGGTGGAGTCTGTGGCTTTCTGAACCCATGGGGCGATCACGGGGATTCCAGCGGCCTTGAGGTCCAGAAGGAATTCATGTTCCTCTAAAATGGCCTCTCGACTCCAGCGTTGGGGACGATAGTATTTGGCAATCACCCTTGATCCCAGGTCCTCAGGGGCAAGCTCTTGCTCAAGAGCGATATCAAACACGCGGTTTTCATAGGAATTGAGCTGAGTGTACTGACCAGTGGTTGCAAGTCCTGCGGATTCCACGCCGCGCAAGACAGTTTCGGGGGTGAGTTGGTAAAATTGATCCAGGCTGGCTTGGCTCGTCATTGGCTCCGCACTCTAACTGCATTGGGGTTGCTTTGCCCACAAAAAAAAATGAAAGTAGAAGGCAATGGCAAGAGCTCGAGAAATAGAAACCCTGCGCTTTGAAGAGCATCTGGTCTATGTGGAGCGAAGGCCCTATCAGCGTTCGATGCGTTTGACCATGAAGCCCTGTGGAACCCTTAAGATGACCGTCAACCGAGGCTTGGCTCCTGGGTACATATTTGATTTTCTCAGAGATCATCGCCCCTGGTTGGACAAGGCTCAGCTGCACTTTGCTCAACTGCGGGCAAAATACCCCTTAAAGACCTTTGCGGAGGGAGAGAGCTTTTTGTTCTTGGGGCAGCTCCGTTCTTTGCGTCTACAGCTCTCCTTGAGCCATCGCGTGCAGTTTGCACTTTTGGGGGCATCTGAGATGGGGCTCAGGGGGCCTAAAGACATCCTCCAAGAACCCTCTTCCGAGGCACGTCGCCATTTGCTACACCCATCCCTTTTGAAGTTTTACGCCCGACAGGGGCGTGATCACTTGGAGCAAAGAGTCCGGTTTTTTTCTCGGCGGATGGGGCTGTATCCAAAGGGGCTTCGCTTTGCTGCACAAAAGACGCGCTGGGGGAGCTGTTCCGCTCGAGGGCTGTTGAGTTTCAACTGGCGTTTGGTGGCGGCCCCTCAAGAGGTCATTGATTATGTGGTGGTTCACGAGCTCGCTCACCTGAAGCACTACAATCACTCCCGAGCCTTCTGGGGCCTGGTGGCCGAGGAAATTCCCAACTGGGCAGAGCTCAGGGGCTGGCTCAAGGCCAATCAGTACGAGTTTGACTTTCTGGCCCGCACTTCGGAACTCTTTGGCCGCTAGGAACAGATTATTGCCCCGAATTTCGCCTAAATTGTCACATTGCCTAGGGTTTTAGGGGTAAAGGGTGGCCTAATTGCAGAAAATCGGCCCTCGAGGCTGGCCTCAATTTTGCTTAAAAAAGGGCTGATCGACTGACGAAGAGAGGTTTTTTATGACTTTTTCAAAACTATCTGGTCTGAGTTTGGCGGTGCTGTCCTCAGCTATGTTGCTGATTGCAGCCTGCTCAAAAAATCGTGGATCGACCCCAGAGATCCTCGACGAGGGTGATGGGGGAACATCAGCTGCCATTAGCCCTGCCTCCCAGCTCAATCAAGAGGGCTGGGCGAGAGCTGCAGATTATATGAGGCCTCCCTCCTCTGCGACTCAAGAGACTGTCACACAAGCCCCTCAGTTGCATGTGGAGTTTGGCCCTGTGGTGTTGCGTGAGGAGCCCAAGACGAGTGTTTTAGACAAGCACGATTCCAATGACTACAGCCAAATTTTCCCAGGGGGCTCCGGAGCGGTGGATCGATTTGGACGCGAATTTCAAGACACTAAAAATGATCCCCTCCTGAACTATTTAAAGGACCGCATTGCCAGCATCCCTGACGACAAATTTTTTCAGGACTCCATCAATTTGGCCTTAGCCACCAGCGATCTCTCCGTGCGAATCCTCTCGGTGGGAAATCGGGCTCGCAGTGCAGAGGTGTCCCTGCGCTTTGAAGAGGCTGGCCGTCAAGTCAGGGTCAACTTGGTGGGCACATTTGATGGTCAGGGGCGAGTGGGAGAGCTCTTTCAGATGCCTCGGGCTGGAGAGTCTGCTGAGTTTGACATCAGAGGGCGGGTCTTTTGTGTGGACAAAGAGGGAAGTTGTGAAAATCGGGTGATTGAAATTCAGCAGTATATCGACGGTGAACTGTGCAAGATCGCCTACTATGTGGATCGAGAGATGCATATCCACCTGCACGATGCTCTGGACGCAGTCTCCCGAGCAAGATTCTCCACCAATAGGATGTTTCAGGGGTTTATGCGTTACCTTGAAAACACCATGAGGACGGGAAGTGCTGTGATGCCCTATGTGCGAGAGTTAAAAATGCACAGTTGGATTGCTGCCTATGGACCGGGCTTCTTTGCCGTCACCTTCACTTCGGGAATCTCGGTCTTTGGCGAGAGAGACCAAGATGTCTTGGCTCTCTACGGCCCAAGTCTTCCGAATTACGACAACTATCTGCAGGTGGATGGGAAAAAAGTCAGAGTTGAAGGCAACCACCAGGTTGCCGTTACCCCCCATCGACCGGGAACCCCAAACTATGCAGAGAAAATTTCCTCAGCTCGCCTATTGGCAAACAACGGTTCAGGTATCTTTAATGTCGCCTTGGACTTCTGTGACCCAGAGTGTGAAACTCCAGAGGTGGCTGAAACAGCCCTATTTCGCCTATCGCCACTGGGCAAGGCTGCTGACCTAGAGGTTCTGCGCGGTTTAATTGATCGTTGATTCGGAAAAGCCGACAATTCTAATTGTCAGATGAAAATATTGTGTGGGAGTATAGCCTCTTTTCAACAAGAGGCTGAGCTCACCATGGATAGAGAACTTTTGAATTCAGCGCCACCGGCTGGGAAATCCCAGCTTCCGCCACAGTTATCCACCTTTACCGATTTTCGCGCCTACTTAAGGGCTTTTTATGAGTACAGGCGTCAGCAGGACAGTCAGAGCCTGCGGCCCTATTCCTACTCAAATTTTTCTGCCGCAGCCAATATCCGCTCACCCAACTACCTAAAGCTCATAATTGAAGGGCAGCGCAATCTCTCACAGGAGATGGTGGGCAAATTTGCCAAGGCCTTGGGGTTGAACAAAGAAGAGACTCAGGAGTTTCGTCTTCTCGTCCTCTATGGGCAAGCCAAGGACCCCTTGGAGCGCAACAGGTATTTGAAGGAGCTCTCAGAGCTGCGCGTGGCTGCTCAGTTGAAGCAGGGGGATATCAAATCCGAGACATGGGACAAAGTGCCCTCCTGGGTGGCCTGGGTTCTCTATGCTTTGGCGGAACAAAAAGGGGTTTCCTTTGAAGTCGAAGACCTGCGTCAAGCCATGCGCTTTCGAGCTAGCAGTGAGGAGATCAAAAGCAGCTTAGAGCGTCTTTTGGGCAGCGGAGAGCTGGTGCGTGATCCTGCCAGCGGAGAGGTCTCTAAGGGTAGAGAGCTGATGGCGGGCAGTGAGAGCATACCCGTGGCCATGGTTCGAAAGCTGCAGGCAGAGCTGATTTACCTGGGACTTGAATCTCTTTTTCAGGATTCGGCTCAAGAGAGGGAGTTTGGTGCCCTCACCATGGCTCTCACAGAGGAGGAGTTTGAACTATTGAAGTTTGAACTGCGGCAAATTCGTAAGAAGTGGGCCAAGGATTCAGTTGTAAAAAGAAAAGATGTCAAGGGAGACAGAGTTTTTCAGCTGAATGTTCAGCTCTTTCCAGTGAGTCAAAAGACCTCTCGTGGGCCTTAGCGGTGAAGGAGAAGGAAACTGGAGTCAGTTCCAACTTTTTGCTCGAGGGGGGAGGGGGGAGCTATTCACCGCTAAGACCCAAAGAAGCCAGACAGCCAACGTACCGCATCCACCAACGTTCCATAGACATCCTTAAAGCAACTCTTGGACCAACTTGATTGAGCCCTCTGTGAGGAAAAGGGGGAGTTTTAAACACATTTAAAGGCTTTTGGGGCCTGTTTTGGCCTTTAGGGCTGTGTTTTTGTGACATTTTAGGCCTTAGGGGTCCGAAAATTGGCCTATTTAGGCTTCTTGTGCTAATTTAAAACTCTCCTTTTGGGGGCGACATGGCTTCGACGTGGGCTGTGCAGCTTAAGGAGCATGCCGGGGCGCACGGGGACCTCGTTAAAAACGTGTATGCTTTAGTTGGCAACGATCAACTAGCCCTCGCTGCCT
>SKYF01000084.1 GCA_007128005.1 Bdellovibrionales bacterium | reverse complement strand
TGGTCAGGTCTTAGGCCAAAGAGCTCGGCTGCTGGCTGTACGGCCCACTCAATGGAGGCTGTCACAATGTACACATCCACGGAGCGCTCTAATAGATGGGCAATGATGGAGCGAGAGGCCTCAAAGACGGGAATGGGCTTCATGGCCTCCACGGACTGTCTGGCCCAGCTTTGAACTTCCTCAAGACGATAGCCCGCGTTGATCTGGGCCAGCCAGAGATAGGCGGCTTCCGGAGAGACTTCTTCTTTCATCTTATGATAGTGGGCCCAGGCATCTTTGGGAAGCTGAGACGGCAGGCCTTGGCGCATCTGAAACTGTAAAAAGGCCTCACCGAGATCCGTGTTCCAGAGCGTTCCATCGGCATCAAAGGCCGCCACGGCTTGACCTTTTTCGAGCCCCTGGAGGGCTTGGTCGATGGAGTCAAAAATCCGCTGTAATTTTTCTTTGGGGAATTCATTCATAGACACCTCCAGCAGTGGTTGACTTAATTTGCGCGGTCAGAAGCCCCACACCTTTACCGAGCTAGACAAGCCCCTAGGTCTGGAGTACTAGAAGCCTATGTCAGGCTCACCCCACCCTCAATACGAATTTGTTGTGCTCAAAAGCTCGGATGCCGATTTGGTGCTCAACCTAGAGCGGCAAAAGCTCGCTGAGGGGAATGTCGAGTCCATGGAAATCGAGCTATTGAGTTGGCATGCCCCCTGGAGAAGGGAGTCCTTGGATCACTATCTGCCTATGGGGTGGAGCTTTGGGGCCTGGAGTGCTGAGGGAGAGCTTGCGGCCTACTTCTTGGCGCAACCCCTGTTGTTTTTTCGTCAGATGACGCAAAGCCTCTGGGTGGAGCACCTGACTTTCCCCAAGGACAGTCCGGAGCTGGGAGAACAGTTGATTGACTTGGCCTATCGCCTGAGTCGGGAAAAGCATCTGCAAAAACTTTTGCTGGCGCCCTCGGCAGACCTACAGACCCTGGGGGGGCGATTGGATGCCTGGCGGCCCTCGCCAGTGGATGAGGGAATTGTGGAGATCAAGACGGCAAAGCTTTAATGATTTGAGGTGATTGTGAGTTTTTCCTTTCGCGAGCGAATTGTAAACATTGAGACCATGGCCGGGGAGAAGGTCTACGACTTGGTTGTCATTGGCGGAGGAATCACGGGAGCGGGAGTGGCCCGCGATGCGGCCAGCCGGGGAATGAGTGTGGCTTTGATTGAGGCCAAGGACTTTGCCTTTGGCACGAGCTCTCGCTCCACTAAGTTGATCCACGGAGGCATCCGCTACCTAGAGAACCTAGAGTTTGGTTTGGTTTTTGAGGCCCTGGCCGAGCGGAGACTGCTGTTTGAAATTGCTCCTCATCTGGTGCATCCGCTGCGGTTTGTTTTGCCCCTCTACAGGGGCAGTCGAGTGGGCATGTTTAAAATGGGCTTAGGAATGTGGCTCTATGATGTTCTCTCACTGTTTGAAGCTCCTGAGATGCACCGAAGACTTTCTCCTGAAGACTTAGCCCGGGAGTTCCCCGAAGTGCGTCAACAGGATCTATTGGGTGCTTACGCCTATTCAGATGGATATATGGATGATGATCGCTTAGTGATAGAGACTCTGAGGTCTGCAGCGGAGATGGGAGCGCACTGCGCGAACTATGTGGTCGCCACTGGTGCGGAGTTTTCCGAAAGGCAATCAAAGGTGGTAGCCGTCGAGTGTCAGGACAGCTTATCGGGTCAGAGTTTTCGCCTGAAGGGGCGGCACTTTGTCAGCACAGTGGGGCCGTGGACAGACGAACTTGGACAGAGGTTTTTTGGAGATTGGAAGAGACGGCTGAGGCCCTCTAAGGGAGTGCATTTGACTTTTTCGCGGGAGCGGTTGCCGCTTGCCGAGGCCGTGGTGATGGCGGCAGATGATGAGAAACGCATAGTTTTTGCGATTCCCCGCCATGAGATGGTGATTGTGGGCACCACGGACACAGATTACCCCAGCAGCCCAGATCAAGTTCACTCAGAGTTTCAAGATGTAGAGTATCTACTCAAGGTTTTGGATCACTATTTTCCTGGAGCTCAGATCAAAGAGACTGATATTTTGGCTTCCTATGCAGGAGTGAGGCCTTTGGTGGATGACGGGTCAGAAACAGAGAGTAAGACCAGTCGAGAGCACTTGATATTTAGTGATCCTCGCAACATCACTTTTGTCACTGGAGGCAAATACACAACCTACAGGCGGATGGCGGAAGACACAGTCAAGGCCGCCTTGGACTTTTTTCCTCTGGAGGACCGAGTGCGTTTTGGTCGCGGCCAGACCAAACAGGCTCTCAACAGGAGGGTGACGGAGGAGTCCTGGCTCAGGGCTCAGAAAGAGGCCAAGTCTTGGGCCGAGCGGGGCTACTTGTCCCCTTCAGCTTGCCAGTGGCTGGCTGAACGCCATGGCCCCGAAGCCCTTGAGGTGATGTCGCGCAAAGGGCTATTGCCCGCCAACTGGACTGAGGACCAGTTGTTGTGGGGGCTTGAGGCCTTAAATGCCATCGAGCAGACCATGTGTTTGAGCTTGGTGGACTTTTACTTGCGGCGCAGTCCATTGTTTTTGGCCCGCAAGGATCATGGCCTAAGTCTTTTGGAGAGCCTGACTCAGGTCTTTGCCCACCGTCTATCCTGGAGTGACTCGGAGCAAAAAGAGCAGATTGAGGCTTTACGAGAGCACTGGCGTCAGGAGTTGAGTTGGCAGCACAAATCTGCTGACCTAGAGGGGCAAGCCAACTTGTCGTATTGACTCTGATTTTATCCCTGACCTAGATTATTAGGCAGGCCTACTCATCAAGAAAGAGCAACATATGGGTTTAGCGGATAAATTCTCTGAATACTTTTCCAATGACATCGCCATTGACTTGGGTACGGCCAACACCCTGGTTTATGCCAAGGGCCGAGGCATTATTTTAGACGAGCCCTCGGTGGTGGCTGTACAGAAGAACTACCGGGGATCACAAAACCGAGTTCTCGCCGTGGGCAAAGAGGCCAAGGACATGCTGGGTCGAACTCCTGGAAGCATTGTTGCCATCCGGCCTATCAAAGATGGGGTCATTGCTGATTTTGAAGTCACTCAATCCATGCTCAAGTACTTTATCGGCAAGTCCACGGGCAATCGTCGCAGCTTTATCCGTCCTCGGATTATCATCTGTGTTCCCTATGGAATCACTCAGGTGGAAAAAAGAGCCGTTAAGGAGTCTGCCCATTCTGCGGGAGCTAGAGAGGTCTACTTGATTGAAGAGCCGATGGCGGCCGCCATAGGAGCGGGGCTGCCCATCACCGACCCCACCGGTAATATGGTGGTGGATATGGGTGGGGGAACCACGGGCGTGGCAGTGATCTCTTTGGGTGGGATTGTTTACTGTAAATCGATCAAAGTGGCGGGAGACAAATTTGATGAAGCTATCGTCAACTATGTCCGACGGCAGTTCAATCTGCTGATTGGTGAGCGCACCGCAGAGAACATTAAGATTCAGATTGGCAATGCCTATCCCTTTGAAGAAGAGCGATCTTTGGAGATAAAGGGACGGGATCTCGTGGCGGGAGCCCCAAAGACCATTGAGATCACCAGCTCTCAGGTCAACGATGCTCTGATGGATCCTCTGAGTGAGGTTGTGGATGCTGTGCGAACGGCCCTGGAAAAGACTCCTCCAGAGCTGGCCTCGGACATTGTCGATAACGGCATTGTGTTGACTGGTGGTGGCGCTCTGCTGGCAAACCTGGATGTTTTGCTCAGAGAGAGAACGGGTTTGCCGGTCTCTATTGCTGAGGATCCTCTTTCCTGTGTCGTTCTGGGTTCAGGAAAGGTTCTTGATGAGCTGAATTTACTCAAACAACTCACCGTGGATTAGTTGAGATGTTATCTGAAGCACAGATTCGCTCTGTGTGCCTATTTTATTTTTTTGTTTTACTGGATGAGAGCGAAGCTCTTACTTGGACTTTAAAAACCATAGGTAAATTCAGTAAGGCGAAAACAGGCAATCAGGGCCAAGAGGTCGAATGGGCGTCGGAGATGGTCTATCTAACCCATGAGTCTTGGCGGCAGTTGCAGAAAAAGGGATATGGTTTGGGCTCCCCGGTCTCTTACGAGGCGGGATTCTTGGTTCCCAGTGATGTTGATTTGGGTATTTGGAAGCAGTTTAGAAAAGAAGCTGAAAGCGATGAGTTTTTAGCCGTTATATGGTCCAAAATTCTTGGAGTCTCTGACGCTGATATGGCTAAGGGCTTGGCCATCACATTGGGTACAGTTCGCCACCGAGTGGGTCGAGGCCTTAGGCACTTGGGATCACTGAAATATCTAGGGTAGTGCTTTATGAGTCGAGATGAGATTTCGCGCAAAAAAAGACAGCTCAGTGAGTTCCTATGTCGGGAGATGATGTATGATTATATCACTGGGCGACTTGATGACGAGCGCAAGCAGGCGATGGATGAGTTTTTAGCGGAGAATAGCGAGAGTCGCCAAGAGCTAGCGGCCCTGAGGGAAGGGCTGGATTTTTGTCATGAGCTGTCTCGGGTGGAGGTGGCAAGGCCACTGATTGAGAGGATTAAACAGGAAAAGGGTCTAACAGCAAGGCTTGTTGAGTCCTTGGACTGGCGCAGTTGGCCGGATATTTTTCGCTGGAGTGTTGAGGCTCTGGTTTTATCGGTGGTCCTAGCCTTGATTGTGGTTCTGATTCCCTGGGGAAAGATTTTAGACTTTCAAGGGCCTGAGCGCCGAGAGGTGATTCTGGCCGAGCGGCTGGAAATGCAACAGCCGGCGGAATCTGAGGAGGAGTCCGAACCTCAACAGGCCGAGACGAGTGCTTCTGCAGAGCCAGAGTCAGTGGCAGAGCCTGAACCAGAACCAGAACTTGTGGCAGAGCC
>SKYF01000072.1 GCA_007128005.1 Bdellovibrionales bacterium | reverse complement strand
CTGATCGGCTGGGTGGGGCTTAAGGGAGCGGTTCCCATTATTCTCGCCACCTATCCCTTTGTGGCCGGAGTGGAGCAAGCGGAATATATTTTTAATTTGGTCTTTTTTATTGTTCTGACATCGATTGTGGTTCAGGGGGCCTCACTGCCATGGGTTTCCAAATGGCTGGATTTGGAGGAGGAGTCATCCCACGACTCATCCCCTCTGCACACCAGTGACCTCTATGCCACCTTGGATGGGGAGCTGAAGCAGGTTGTGGTTCACCCCGAGTCCGAGGCCGTGGGCCGAAACATCGCCCAGCTGGCTCTGCCCGAGGGCAGTTTGATTGCTCTGATTCAAAGGTCTAACAAGTACATTATTCCACGAGGAAGCACCATCATCGAAGGCAAGGACAAGCTGTTCCTCTTGCTCGAACACGATCAGCTCACAAGCATCAAGAGTTTTCTTGGAAAGCCCCCATCCAAAGGGGGAAAGTGATCCCCTTAGCGGTGGCCAAAAAATCGGTGAAGAGAGCCTCTAAAAACCGGTTCCCTGTGGCGGGTGTCATAGCCCATACGAACTTCAGTTTCCCACTTTCCCGGTCTTCGGCCAAAGGCTGCGCCTAAGATCAGCGAGATCTCACGGCGAATATCGGTGTTCTCCAGCGAGACACTTTGCTCATCAAAATAAAGGGAGTTGGTGCCCATGTAGCTGAGGCCCACATAGGGATCGTCAAAGATGTCCCCAAAGCTTTGACCTAAAAAACTTCGGTAGAACTCCATGGACTCAATGCGAAGCCCCGCTTGGTCGGTGACCTCGACATCGGTCTGGGTGGCGACAAAATTCCATTTCGCTCTTTGGGTGAGAGAGCGGACAGTGGGGACATTGGGGTTTTCCCCTAAAGTAGAATTATTGACAATACGCGTGGGCTTAATCATTCCAGGGACAAAGGTGCCCAAAAAATCCACATAGCGGCCTCGGCCAGCCAGACGAGGGTCTCCCAGTCCAATATGAACAATGCAGAACTCAGTCTTTCTGACTTGATCTCGAGAATCCAGGGAGCGGCGAACCCGACACAAAGTGGTCCACTCATTGCGCTGGTCTTTAAATAGGGAGCCATGCAGCCCCCACAGGTGAGAAGATGGCCCCCCAGGCTCAAAGCCACCACCTAAAATCACGGATTGATCCACCTCATGAAAATTCATTTGAACGGCGGCCAACCACTTGTTGTCCGTCCTGTCCAGGCCTGAGCGAAAAGTCTGATCCAGTCGCGAGACTCCACCATAGACACTGGCATTGACGGGCCCCTGTTGTGGGCCAAGTTTCTTTTGAAAATAGCCAATGTCCAAAGTGGAAGAGTTGTCTCGCTCTGTTCCCACAGTGAGCGAGTCCACGGGAAAGCCCTCCAGTCCAGAGATCACTCCATAGCCGGCCCAAAACTTGAAGGTCTCACCCGGGCCTGGAGGTCGGGCCTGATAGTGGACCAGGGTGGTTCTGAGCCAAGGCAGAATTCGGGCTCGGACCAGGCCAGTGAGAATTTCCTCACTCAAGCCAAAAGTGTCATCGATAGCCTGGCTGTTGTCCGCCTTCCGGTGACTCACAGAGAGACTGAATTTTTCGCCGCGTCCTTCTGTCAGGGCATAGACCAGTCCCTGCTCACACTCCTGGGAGCGGCCCAGTTTAATATCTTCCCCCTCCAGCCAAAGCTCTCTGCGGCTGCAGCTCAACTCCACTTTGCCCGAGGCTCTAGCCCCTTCGGCTTTGTCAGGGTCCCAGAGCTCCTCCCAAAGAGGGTCATTCCACCACAGATGATCGTCATGATCGTAGGTCTCATGGGGGTCGGCGCCCACCCACAGCAGTGCATCTGCCTCCTCTGCCAGAGCCCCCCAGTTTAAGCCCAAAAGGGTGATAAAAAGTATTAAGGGAAAGTTAATTTTATGCATGAGGCCGGACTCTACAGACCCCTTCAGATAAGGCCAAGAGTAAGTTTTTCAGGAAAGAGGCTTTAGACTGCCGAAAATGGGGGCAAGCATGAGTTTTTTTCACGGGTTGGTGGGGCTGGTGGGGCCTGAAGCCCTAGCAGAGCCTGGAATTCAGTTTGCAGAAGGAGAGAACCTAACCCATTGCCAGGGAGGTTCTGGTGGGTGCAAAGACATTGTATTCTGTTTGTGGGGTTTGGTTTGCTCAGCTGCTCTTATCGGCTTCTGTCCAGGCTCAGGAGGTTTACCTAGTTGACGAAGAGGTCTGGGCTTCGGGAGCCTCTGAGTCGGTCTTGAGGATGCTGGAAAGTACGGCGGACATTGTCGACCGACTTGTCGGCCATTCGGACATTCAACCTATTTTAGTTTATCAAAATTCCTACAGTTCAAGGCCGTCTAGGGGCTTTCTGGTGGGAGGAGATGCAGGTGCTTTGGACTTTTGGGAGTTGAAAAGACAACTTGAGTCGGCTGGCCTTGCTCTGGGAGGAGATCCTCTGGTGGTCCCTGTCTTTGCCGATTTGGACTGGTTGGAGCCCGACTTTACGGTGAGCCTGGCCTTAAAGGTGGGGCGCCAGGCTCAACTGAAGGGTCACTTTCAACTGAGCTCTGAAGATGACTCCCTGGTGGATCTTGACTTCCTGGGTGGAGGTATCAGCCTAGTGGTCCCTCTACGCTGATGTGACTGGCGGTTTATCGCCAGCCACTTTCGGGACAGTCATTAGTTGCTTGGCAAAAAAGACGCTCTTGACCTTTGCCTGGCAAGATAGGGCTATGGTAGTCCTTCAACAGCCAGAGGAGGGCCAAAAGCTATGATCCAACTTTTTGTTTCGCCCCTAGTGTTTATGTTTTGCTTGTGGGGTTTCTCAACCCAGGCCCTTCCTTCAGCCCTGCCGACTTCGACAGGCGACAAAGTGCTTGAGGAGTACTATTTTGGCCTAGTTTCACATTTTTCCGTAGATGGCACTCGGCTTTACAATCAGTCCTATGCCCTGATTCGCCAGCAGGTGGACCCTGGAGCTGGGGAGATCAGAGCCTGGGTGCTGAAAATTTCAGATGAATTGTTGTCTGAAGGCCTTCAAGAGCATCAGGAGTATTTCCTGCGCTTAAAGCGCCAGCCCGACACGGCTGTGTTTGTGGTGACGGACCAAGAGATGGTTGACTTCACTGGAGCCATTATTTTTACCCAAGGAGAGGACTGGGCGTGGACGCATTGGGACTATGACCTCACCTTGGACAACGGCGGTCTTCTGCGTGGATTTGCTGAGCTGTCTGAGGAGAGCCTGGTGGTATCCAAAGTCGTTATGAGTGCTGGAGGCCACCCCCTTTTTCGCATTGAGGAGCGCCTTGGAGCCATCTCTCAAGACGATTACCTTCACATTTATCAAGTGCTGACTGGGCACAATCTAGGCATCCAAGAAGTCGATTGAAGAGAACATCGTCAGATCAATAGTCGACAATGTCCCCAGCCTTCAGGCAAAAAGCTCCGTGGCAAAATAATCCCTAAGGTTTTCTGGAACCAGAGAGCCCACACTCCTCAGCCACCAAAGAAATCTGCTCATGGTTCTTTTCTAAAGTGAGATGCTCCACGTACATGGGGTGAAAGTATTTTATTTTTTTTCCATGGTGTTTGCGCATCAACTCGGCCACTTGATCCTTTGTTGATTCATCTTCAACGAGGACACACACCAGACATTTGTTCTTGCTGTCTGATATCAGCTGTACATCCCTTAGAAACTCAGGAAGCCCCCCGCCAATAGCCCTTTGAAAGAATCTCCTGAGCTGGGTGAAAGGGCCACAATCTTCTCCACCAAATGGAGCTATGACCTTCGCCGCTTCCTCGCCCGTAAGCAAATGGATAGAGTCCATATCAATACCTATGTTTTCTCTGAGGTCCTCAACCAAGGCCTTCCCCTTGGATCGAGGAAAAAACCCGACGATTTGATTATTAAATTTAAAAGAACATGCTTCTGCGGCATCCACTGATGACCCTCCTCTCTTTGGTTTGGCTTTTGACATTACCTGAGGGGACCCCCTGGCTTGTTAAGGTCTTGAGAAGGTATTTTTTAGAAAACTAACCATTTTGATGTAAGGAAGCAGTTTACTTTTTGCAGGGACTTCATTATGCTGCGCGGCAGATTTTTCACAGATCAATTGAGAGGAGCTTCTGTGTTGGGTTTTAGGCGCAATTGGGCCGGTCGTTTGAATGGGGTTATCGGGGTCAGTCTTGTCTTTTTTTTGGTTTATTCTGGAGGTCTTATGGCCTGTGCAAGCACATTGACAGCTGAAGATCCTTATCTCTGGTTGGAGGAGGTGGATTCTCCTCGAGCCAGTCAGTGGGCCCGTGAGTTCAGCAATCAAACTCAGGAGGAGCTCTCCCAGGTGGCCGAGTATCGGGGCCTGTATGAGGGAGTGCTTGAGGTTTTGCAGTCGCAAGATCGTTTGGCCATGCCTCAGATCAGGGGTGCCCATATTTACAATTTTTGGACAGACAGTGATCATATTCGGGGGATTTGGCGAAGAGCCTCTATCGACAGCTACAACTCGGGACGCCCTGATTGGGAGGTTCTGTTGGACCTAGACCAGCTGGCCAAAGAGGAAGGAGAAAACTGGGTGTGGGACGGAGCCACTTGCCTTTACCCAGGCTATCAGCGCTGTCTTGTCTCCCTGTCTCGGGGAGGTGGTGATGCCTCGGTCATCAGAGAGTTTGATATTGGCTCGCGAACTTTTGTCGAAAATGGCTTTGAGCTGCCGGAGTCCAAAAGTGGTCTGCGATGGCTAGATCAAGACCGGGCTTTTCTGATGCTTACTTTGGAGCCTGATCAGGTGACCTCATCGGGTTACTCCCGCCAAGTCCGCCTGTGGACCCGCGGCACTCCCTACCAAGAGGCCCCAGTGATCTTTTCAGGTGAGGTTTCCGACCTGGCGG
>SKYF01000109.1 GCA_007128005.1 Bdellovibrionales bacterium | reverse complement strand
AGCTCTGACATCATAGCATCGGCCCGCGCCAGGCTCTCTGGTGTCTCCAAAAGGGGAGCCACTTGGGAAAACTTGTCCACTCCGGCAAGGTTCAACAGCCAATGAACTTCCAGAACGTGGGAGGCCTGGTCGGCCATGGCCACAATGTAGCTGCGAAAAGATCCCTGGGGAAATTCTCTCAAGAGCTCACAGGTCTCAAGAACTTCCAAGGTCATGGGCTGAAGTTGTGAAGCGAGAGCTCTCCAGTCTGGGGCCGATGGGCCTTGAGAGGATGACTTCAGTTGAGCCAATAAAAAACTCTGCCTTTCAGCCTCACTCTGGCCTCGATAATCCACCTGAAAGAGCTTGTCTGCCACATCTGCCACCGCCTCACTGTGCACTTCAGCACTCTGGCGAACATCCAGGGGAAGCAGTACCAAACCAAAACTTTTTATACGGCGAATAAGGTCCAAAAGAGGTCCCTTGGCCAACTCGAAAGCCCCCACTTCAATCAATGACTCGTAGCACAGACAAAGAGGCCCTAGGAGCTCACTTTCATGCTTGAGCGCCCCCTTTGGAAGATCTTTAAGGGACGCAGGAGCCGTGTAGAGAAACTCTCTGGTCAAACGAATGCTCTCAATCAGCTGTAAAAAGATATGGCGATAGGGCTGAGTCTTGGTCTGCCTTTTCACCTTGGCCCAGAGCTTTGAACTGGCCTGGGAAAAGGAAAACTCCTCCACTAGCTTCTTGAGTTCAGATTCATAGAGATTCAGGGCCTGTTTCATGGACTGCACCAACACCTGGCGCGTCACGCCGGCTGTGACAAAGGGGTTTCCGTCTCGATCTCCCCCAATCCAAGATGAAAAAACTAAAGGGGTCGCCTCCAGTGGAAGATCGGCCCCCAGGTATCTTTGACAGTAGTGATCCAGTTTTCGGTAAGTTTCCGGAAGGGCTTCCCACAAGACCTCCTCCACCACAGAAGTGCCAAAGCGAGCTTCAGCCAGGGGTGTTGGCTTCTTGTCGGGAACAATCTCGGTCAACCACAACCCTTGAATGTGGCGCTGTAGCTCTTGGCGAAGCTCAATCTTTTTCCATTTAGAAAGATCCACCCTTTCCAGCTCTCCCAGGATCGAAGCAATCCTCTTATAACGCCGAATGGCACTGCGCTTTTGAGTTTCAGTGGGGTGAGCCGTGAGCACCAGGTCAATCTTCATTTGGCTAAGAACCTGTTGAGCAGCATTCTTTTGGCTCGGTTTGACTCCCTTTAGGGCTGCCTCTAAAGACCCAGGCTGGGGTTGAGCAGACTGGGACTCGTAAAAGCCTCTGCGCCGTATCCGGTGCTGCTGTTCGGCCACGTTTGCCAAGCGCAAAAACTCTGTAAAGGCCTTGGCAATTTCATAACCCTTTTGCGCCGGCAGATCCCGACTCTCCATCTCCAAAGACCTGATGCTTTGAGCGCCGCGACGAACCCTCTTGGCAAGCTCCCTTATGGCCTCAACCTCACCGAGCAAGCCCTCCGTTCCAAGCCGATTGAGCATTTGGCCAAGAATCTCTCCCAGTAAATGAACATCTCGTCTCAGTGGCTTCAGTCTATCTTGCCTAGTCTTCATAATACTCTGATCTTGGCCTATTTTGCCTGAAAACCCATAATTTTAAACTAGCAAGGCAAGGTGAAAGAGTCTACGGCGCTCCGCGCCAACAATGAGCGGCCTGAGAGAGCTTTTTTTCCCCTGCTCCACATGGTATTCAGCTAGCATGAATATACACAATGCCAAACCCCCAAAGTCCGCCAATCCTCTGACTCAAGCCTCCAGCCAAAAATATGGAGCCCTGCCCTTTGATCAAATTCACACGGAGCACTTTATGCCGGCCCTCAAGCAGGGCTTGGAGCAAGTCTACAGCCTGTTGGACACTATCCAATCGAATCCAGCTCCAGCTGATTTTGCCAACACCATTGAGGCCCTCGAGTTTTCTGGAGAGCCCTTGAGTGAGACGGTTGGTAGCTTCTATGCTTTTTTAGGAGCCAACACATCTAAGGAGTTGTCGGCGCTGGCCGGAGAGTTTAGCGCCCTGCTTTCTAAATTATCAAATGATATTTACTTAGACGAGCAGCTCTTTGCTAGGGTCCGGAAGATCTATGAGAGCAAGGAAAGCTTAAACCTCACTCCTGAGCAGGCTAAGCTACTTGAAGATCAATATCAGGAATTTGTCCGCAACGGCGCCCTGCTGAATTCAGAGGATAAGGATCAACTGAGAGAGATTGACAAAACTCTGGCCACGTTGAGCCCCAAATTTCAAGATCATGTCCTCAATGAAACCAATGCCTTTGAGTGGCTGATAGAATCAGAAGAAGAGCTTGAGGGCCTTCCCGAGTCCATCCGAGAGGCCGCAGCTCACGAGGCCGAAACAAAGGGCAAGAAGGGCTGGCTGATCACATTAGATGCTCCCTCTTATGTTCCCTTTATGACATACTCCGCTCAGCGCAAGGGACGAGAAAAACTCTGGCGCGCCTATAATGGTCGGGGTTTTCAAGACAACCCCAATAACAACGAAGCTATCGTCTTAGAGATTGTTCTTCTCCGCCATAAGCGAGCCCAACTTCTGGGCTTTCCCACTTACGCAGACTTTGTGTTGAAAAAGAGAATGGCCGAAAGCCCACAACAGGTGATGGACTTCTTAGATCGCCTCTTAGACAAAGCTCGACCTGCGGCTCTCAAAGAGCTGGAGGACGTGAAACAATTGGCCTGGGAGATGGATCAGATTCAACCTGATGACTTTAAGCCTTGGGATATGACTTACTACGCTGAAAAGTTGCGACAGAAAAAATACGCCTTTGATGAAGAGGAACTGCGCCCTTACTTTTCTCTGCCCCAAGTGGTGGATGGAGCTTTTGAACTGGCAAGGCGATTGTTTAAAATTGATTTTCTCGACAAGACTTCCAATTATCCCGTCTTTGACCCCGACATGAAGGTCTATGAAGTTTTTCGCCAGAACAGTGGCGAATTTGTTGGTCTATTTTACACAGACTTTTTCCCAAGGCCTAGCAAAAGAGGCGGGGCCTGGGCCTCTACGTATTTGGAGCAGGGCCTATTTCGGGGCAAAGAAGTTAGACCCCACACCTCCATCGTCTGCAACTTCACCAAGCCCACTCCAGCTAGGCCCTCTCTACTGACTCTCAATGAAGTTGAAACCCTCTTTCACGAGTTCGGCCACGCTTTGCATATGCTTTTGTCTCGTTGCCGTTATCAGAGTCTGGCAGGTGCTAATGTCTACTGGGATTTTGTGGAGCTGCCCTCACAACTCATGGAAAACTGGGTGGGTGAAGCGGAAGGCCTAAGGCTTTTTGCCAAGCACTACTCCACAGGCCAAGACATCCCGGACGACTTAGTGGAAAAGATCAAAAAGTCGAAGCGCTTTTTGGCCGGTTACTACACTCTTCGTCAGCTCAACTTTGCCTTTCTAGATATGGCTTGGCACAGCCAAGATCCGGCGGACATAAAGTCAGTTCCGGATTTCGAACATCAGGCCACGAAAAAGTGCCAAATTTTTGCTCCTGAGCCTGGCACCAATCTTTCAACAGCTTTTAACCACTTATTTGCGGGAGGTTATGGGGCTGGCTATTACAGCTACAAATGGGCCGAGGTCTTAGATGCCGACGCCTTCGAGTTCTTCCTAGAAAAAGGCCTTTTCAGTGAAGAGGTCAGCCAAAGGCTTCATGACCATATCCTGAGCCGAGGCGGAAGTGAACACCCCCTGGAACTGTACAAAAAGTTTCGCGGGCGGGAACCGGATCCTGATGCCCTGTTACGGAGAGATGGATTGATATGAAGAAAGTTTTAATTGTCGATCGGCCAGACACCCCCTCTGCTCAAGCACTTGCCGGAGAGGTCAAACAGTGGCTGACCCAAAGGCAACTTCAGGTCGTTGCTCCTCCCGTGAGCAAAGAGATTTTAAAGGACTTGGACCTTGTGGTTGTGCTTGGAGGAGATGGGACCTATCTCGAGGCTGTTAGAATTCTACAAGGGCAAAAGGTCCCCATCTTAGGGGTCAATATGGGGTCCTTGGGCTTCCTCACAGAAACCCGCATTGAAGATCTGTACACCAATCTCCAGCTCACACTCGATGGCAAGATGCAGATGCGCCCTCGCTCCATGCTGCAAGTTCGTGTGGTGCGCAATGGACAAAGTCGCATCGACCAGCGCGCCCTGAACGATGTCGTCCTTGAGAGGGGACCCTACTCTCATCTGATTCATCTGTCCATTCACTGGAATGGACAGTTTGTAAGTTCTTTGAAGGCCGATGGTCTTTTGGTGGCTAGCCCCACGGGGTCCACGGCCTACAATCTGGCTGCCGGTGGCCCCCTGCTTCACCCTGAATCTCCTTGCCTGGTCCTGACTCCTATCTGCCCGCACAGCTTGACAAGTCGGCCCATGATATTTCCAGACCACCAGAAACTCTCGCTGCAACTCGCTGGCCCATCCAATCACGGGGCTTTTCTGACAGTGGATGGACAGACCGTTGGGGAGTTGACCCATGAGGATGAGGTTCATATTGAAAAGAGCTCCTGCCTGCACTTTGTTCTGCGTCGACCAGAGCACAACTACTTTACTTTACTCAGGGAAAAACTCAAATTCGGAGAGAGAGCCTAGGAGAGCGAACTATGTTGCAAGAGCTCAAAGTCAGTCACTTTGCCATTATTGATAGCATCACCATTGCCTTTAGGCCTGGACTCAATATTTTGAGCGGTGAGACTGGAGCCGGAAAATCCGTACTTCTCAAGTCCTTGGCTCTGCTGATGGGGGAGAAGGCACTGGCAGATACCGTGCGCAGTGGGCAGGAAATGGCCGTCGTAGAAGGGCTATTTGATCTCACAGACCGAGGGGATATTGTCGAGGCTTTGGAACAACTGGGTATTGAAGCCCAGGATGACCAACTGGTCGTGCGGCGTCT
>SKYF01000144.1 GCA_007128005.1 Bdellovibrionales bacterium | reverse complement strand
TTGGAGGAGTTGAAGGAGCTAGAGGAAGATCAGGAGCTCACTGCACTGAAGACTCCTCAGACTTCAGAAGACCCTTTCCCCTTGGCTGCTGATTTAGGCCTCAGCGCTGATCTCATGCTCATCCGCCCCCGTCCCGCCGCTCTGCTCACCACCACTCGCAGCGAGATCTCCCCAAGACTGAATTTAAAGGTGACCGAGGATCTCTCCTTCACTCTGCGAGTCAACTTTCTTGATGGAGGCGTTGATCGCCATGCTGGAGGGAGCTCTCCCAAGGGTGAGATCTTAACCGAACAGGCCTTTTTGCGCTGGACCATTGAGAGCTGGAGTTCGAAGATTTACTCCTATCAAGTGGAGAGAGGTCTCAAAGTGGGCCTGCAGCTACTTCCGATAGGACTGATTAATCCTCAGAGTTTACCCGACTCCTATATGACAGTAGTGCCACCTGAGGTGGAGACCTATATTATCCCTCGGCGCTGGAGCGAGATGGGTGCCGTTTATGAGGCTCAGCACCAGCAATTGGGGGCTGGTTTCACCTATCGACTTGGACTGTTCAATAGCCTGGATGCAGGCAAACTTCGCCCCGACAGCTATCTTTCCAGGGGTGTCCAAGGTGGAAACGGCAAGGCTCAGGACCCCTCTCTGATTGCAGGCCTTGAGTTTCAGGATGAAAACTTTCGCTTTGGCGGCTCTTATCTCTATGGGCACACCGGCCACTCCCTTGAGGGGCTCGGTTTTTCCCCTCTTCATCTGTATGAGGTTCACTTAAAAGCCGGACTTGGCAGACTCAGCTTCACAGGGCTTTTTGCCGAAGCCCACCTTTTGGATGCTGAGGCCATTCAAGTCGTCAACAACACATCCACTTTTGGAAAGAAGGCCCGAGGCTATTACCTCAACTTGGCCTTGGACCTACTTCACAACAGCTCCCACAGATCTTGGCCCCTGTTTGTTCGTTTTGAACACTACAATCTCCATTATGAGGTCCCTCCTGGCGAAAGTTCAGATCCCCTCCTTAAAAGAACAAATATAAATTATGGAATGAACTACTCGCCCCATCCACAGCTGATTTTTAAATTTGACTACCAAGACAGAAAGAATGCCCTTGAGCCCGAACCTGGGATTTTCTCCCTAGGGCTTAGTTTTATTTACTAAACTCTTGAGGAATCTCACAGATAAACTCAGCCCCCTGTCCAAGACTGCTCTTGACAGAAATCTTTCCTCCGTGGCGCTGAACAATGTGCTTGACGATCGACAGTCCTATACCTGTCCCCCCCACGTCCCGCGAACGAGCCTTATCCACCCGGTAGAACCGCTCAAACAGCCTTTCATGATGTTCTGCAGGGATCCCCGGACCATTGTCCTTCACCCTGAGCTGAACCTTCCCAGTCATCCCTGGCACCTGATCCCAAACTATCTCAATGCGTCCCCCTTTGGGAACATAGCGAATGGCATTGTGAAGCAGATTGCGTAGAACCTGCTCAAAGCGCAGTCGATCCACAACCACCGACTCAACTCCAAAGCGCATATGGATTTCATGGTCCTGACAGTTCAACTGGGTCAGCACCGACTCGGTCAGTTCTCTGGGGTCTACTCTTGTGAGATTGAGCTCTGCACCTGACTCCAAAGAGGATAGGTCCAACAGATCGTCCACCAGCAGCGCCAACCTCCCCACACTCGTCTCAAGCACCCCCAGGTAGTCCTCTGCTCGAGACAAGTCTCCAGCTTTGATGTCCTCATGAAGGGCCTCGATATAGCCCTTGAGTGAAGTGACCGGAGTGCGCAACTCGTGTGAAACATTGCCGACGAAGTCAATGCGGATCTGCTCGGTTTTTTTAAGGTCCGTGATATCGTGAAAGATCCCGACGGCCCCATAGATCTCGGCATTGTGCTTTTTTCGCAAAGGGGCAATCGATATCTGAAAGCTCTGCTCAAAACCCTTATCTTTTAACTTTAAATTGGCCTCCACACGGACCAACTCATCTTGATTGAGAGCCCTCTCATAGGCCGCCACAATCTCGGGAGAGCGGATGACCTCCTGAAGACTGAGCTCTGTTGTCTCGCGGGGCTGAAGATCAAAGAGCACGGCACACTGAGGATTAAAAAAGAGTGGTCTTCGATCCCTATCGACGGCCAAAACTGCCTCAGAGATGGAGGACATAATGGCGCGAAGTTCTGTCTTTTCCCGCGAAAGCCGAATGGTCTTTTGCCTGAGATCCGTGCCCAACTGGTTCAATGCTCTCTCCAGCTCATACCATTCTCCGGGCTCGTCATAGGCCAACTCAGAGGGTGTTAAGGCCTCCGCCTCAAAGGGGAACTCGCGAATTCGCTTTGTCTTGTCGATCAGCCGTCCCAGGGGAACTACAAGTCTGCCCCCCATAAACAAAGACACGGCAATGGTCACCACAAAGGCCAAGCCCAGGGTCAGTAGAATAAGATAGCGCCCCCAGTCCAGGGCCTCAGGAGACACTCCACTGCGACTCTCAAACCAAAACAGCGAGACAAAGTAGAGCCCAAAAAAGCTCAAAGCCAAAGTCAGGACCTGTTGGCCAACAAACCATCGAAATAGGCCAAAGGGAAAGTGGCTGGACCACCTTCTTCCGACTCCTTTGTCTTCAGCCATTCGTACTCACATAGCGAATGCGGTAGCCCACACCTCGAATGGTCTCAATCATATCGGCATGGTCGTTGAGCTTTTTGCGCAAACCAAAGACATGGGTGTCTACGGTGCGCCCCACCACATTGACCCCTTCACCTTGAATTTCTTCAATCAAATGCTCGCGGGAGAGAACTCGGCCCTGGTTCTCCAGAAGGGCCTGAAGGAGGCGAAATTCGGACCTGGTCAAGTCTAGTGGTTGACCTTTTAGGTAAACTTCATAGGAGCTCGGGTCCATCTCAAGACCGCCCATCCGCAGCACTCCCCCAGGAACCCCTAACTGCTTTTCCTCCCGCCCCTCAAGCCAACGCTTGCGTCTGAGCAGAGCTTTGACTCGGGCCAAAAGCACCGCCTTATCAAAGGGTTTGGCCAGATAGTCATCAGCGCCAGCGTTGAGCCCTTGAGCTACATCCTCAGCGGAGACCTTGGCCGTCACCATCAGAATGGGCAGGGCTCTGAGATTTGTCTGCTTTCTCACCCAATCCGTAATCTCAACGCCACTGAGACCAGGCAGCATCCAGTCCAAAATAGCCAGATCAAACTCCTCAGCGTTGAGTCTCTGGACGGCTGCGTGGCCATCGGCCGCTTCCTCCACCCAATAGCCTTCCCGTCTCAATTGCAGGAGCAACAGCTGGCGAATTTCAGTTTCATCCTCAACCACAAGAATTTTCGGCAAGACATCCTGCTCATTCATTTGCTCACTCCTTTGCCTATCCACCATTGACCTCCTTAAGCCTTGCCCCTTTATGGCGCACGTCTTCACCAGTGGCCAAAAATATCACCTCTTCGGCGATATTGGTGGCATGGTCTGCCAGACGCTCCATATTGCGGGCAATCATAATTAAGTCCAAAGCTGACTCCACAAGAGTGCGATCATGGACCATCAAATCTTGAAGATAATCCAAAAGCCTGGCCTTGTACTGATCGACAATCTCATCTCTTTCCAATATTAGGCGGGACAGCTCCACATCCCGATTGACCAGGGCGTCTAGACTGTCTCTGACCATAAGACGGACCCTCTCTGTCATATCACTCATCTCTTGAGTGATGTTGATCATGGGCCTGCGGACATAGTCCACACCCGCGTAGCCAATGTTGACGGCTTGGTCCCCCATGCGCTCAAGGTCCACATTGATCTTTACCACAGCCAAAATAAAACGCAGGTCCTTGGCCACTGGAGCCTGCTTAGCCAGGAGGCAGAAACACAGATGATCTACTTCTTTATTGAGCAAATTGATCTCAATCTCACTGGCTTGAACTTCACGAAACCTCCAGGGCTCGCGGCGAATCACCAGGAGGCTGGCCTGCTCGATGGACTTCTCCACATAGCCCCCCATCTTCAACAGAAGGCTTTTGAGATCCTTAAGCTCCAAATCAAAATGACGGGTCATTAAACTCACTTTTCTCCACTGAGGCCAAAGCCTGTATAGCCAGACCACCTTTACCCAAATCGGCCCGTGATATAGCGCTCGGTTCTTTCATCCTGGGGCTGAGTAAAAACTTGATCTGTTTTCCCATATTCCACCAATTCCCCCAAGAGGAAAAATGCCGTGCGGTCAGAAATTCTTGCCGCCTGCTGCATATTGTGGGTTACGATCACCACGGTGACCCGCTCCTTGAGTTCTTGAATCAGCTCCTCAATCTTGGCTGTGGAGATAGGGTCCAGGGCGGAGGTGGGCTCGTCCATCAAAATCACTGGGGGCTCAACGGCCAAAGCCCTGGCGATACATAGCCTCTGCTGCTGACCCCCCGACAGACTGGTTCCCGGCCGCTTGAGCACGTCCTTGACCTCATCCCAGAGGACTGCTTGGCGGAGGGCTTGCTCCACCTTCTCTGCCAGTACAGCCCGCTTGCTAATTCCAGCCAACCTTAATCCCACAGAGACATTCTCAAAGATGCTCATTCCTGGAAAGGGGTTGGGCTTTTGAAAGACCATCCCCACCCCCCTTCTGACATTGACGGGATCCACCCCGGGGGCGTAGATGTTTTGTCCATCCAGCCAAACTTCTCCTTGAAGATGCCCCCCTGGTACCTCTTCGTGAAGGCGATTGAGACAGCGCACAAAGGTGGATTTGCCGCAGCCCGAGGGCCCAATCAGGGCCACAACCTCATGCCTTTCAGCCACCAAAGAGATATTTTTTAGAGCCTGAAACTCTCCAAACCAAGCACTTAGATTCTTCACCGCAATCAGTTCCATCTCATCCCCATCAGCGCCCTTGTTACCAGGTTGATAATAAACACAAACAACACCAAAACCAGAGCTCCCCCCCAGGCCATGGCTTCCATATCGGGGTAGCCACTCTTGGCAAAATTATAAATCTGAACGGGCAAAGATGAGGTGGGCTCGGACAAACTGTGCGAAAAAAACTGATTGCCCAAGGCCGTAAATAGGAGAGGGGCCGTCTCTCCCGCCACCCGGGCCAAGGCCAACATCACCCCCGTGAGCAGAGCCGCTCGACTGCCGGGCAAGACAATTCGCAAAATCACTCTCCAGCGCGGTAGACCAAGCCCCAAACCGGCTTCGCGAATGTGCTGAGGGGTGAGCTTTAAAATCTCCTCAGTGCTTCGAGCCACAATGGGGATCATAATCACCGCTAGTGCCGCCCCACCAGCGTAGGCCGAAAATCCGAAGTGGATCACAATCACCCCGTAGATAAAGATTCCCACCACAATCGAGGGTACACTGGTCAACAGGTCAACAGCAAAGCGCAGAGTCTGTGCCGTTTTCCCCCGCCCATATTCAGACAAATAGATTCCTGCTGCCATTCCCCAGGGAATCCCCAACAGACTGGCCAAAGTGAGCATGATGGAGCTGCCCACTATGGCATTGGCCATGCCTCCACCCTGTTGCCCGGGTCCCACCGGGGTCTGGGTAAAGAACTCCACACTCAAAGCACCAAGACCCTTTTGCAGCACATACCAGCTGATAAAAAAGAAGGGCACAGCAGCCAAGATCGCCCCTGCAAACAACAGACCCAGCATCAGTTGATTCACCAAACGTCGCCGCAGGCTGATTCTCTCAAACATCTCTAGACCACCCTCTGCATACGCCAGATAATCCACCTTGCCAGTGAATTGATCACCAACGAGACCACAAATAGGGCCAAACCCACAGCCGTCAGTGCCGACAGGTGCAAACTAGAATCGGCCTCGGCGTACTGATTGGCTAAAATGCTGGCCATGGTTTGCCCCGACTCAAACAGCGACCAGACGATTTGTGGGCGATTGCCAATCAACATGGTCACGGCCATAGTCTCACCCAAAGCTCTCCCCAAACCCAGCACCACAGCCCCCATCACTCCAGAAAGGGCCACCCTGAGAACTGCAATCCGCAGCATCTCCCAACGTGTGGCCCCAAGCCCCAGAGCGGCCTCCCTTAGGCTTTCGGGCACGGACTTAAATACCTCCCGTGAAATAGAGGCAATGGTTGGAATAATCATGATGGCTAAAATAACTCCAGCCCCCAAAAGCCCCACTCCCATCTGAGGTCCCTGAAAAAAGGGCAAAAAACCAAGGTAGGTCGCCAAAAGGGGCTGCACATGATCGCGCAAAAAAGGGGCCAGCACAAACAGCCCCCAGAGTCCGTAGACAATGCTGGGAATCGCCGCCAGCATCTCCACAAAAAACCCCAAGGGGCGGGCAATCCATGGGGGTGCCAGTTCGTTGAGATAGAGGGCCACGGCCAAACTCACCGGCACTGCCAGTAAGACTGCGATAAAAGAGGTGACCAAGGTTCCATAGATAAAGGCCAGGGCACCAAACTCCTCTCGCCAGCTGTCCCAAGAGGCATCCACAAAAAATCTCAGCCCGAAGTGCCCCAAGGCCTCCCACGACATCCACAACACAACTAGGACCATGGCGGCAAGAAGCCCCACCACTCCCCAAGCCAAGGTCTTCAATAAGTAATAGAATAGCTTGTCGGAGGACCGCACATCGCGGCCAGCCCTTTGACTAGAGAAGTTCAATGGACCTCACTGAACTGAGGACTCTTTCCACCAAGGGAGCTGGAAGAGGAGCATAGCCAAGACCTGAAGCGGCCTCTTGGCCGGGCCCCATGGCCCACTGGATAAAGCTCATCAGCTTTTCCCCCTTGACTGGATCCATGGGACTGTGGAGCAAAAAATAGGTAAAGGCGGCTATAGGATAGGCCTTGGGGTTCTGTGGATTGACAATGGACACCCTAAAGTCCTCTGGAATCTGAGAAAGCGCGCTCTCAGCGGCCAAAGTGATGGACTCAACTGTGGGCCTCACAACTGTCTCTGAGTCGGTCAAAAGGGCTGCCACCCTCATCTGGTTGATCAGGGCGTAATTGAATTCCACATAGCCTATGCTTCCCGGGTTCTGTCGCACCAAACTGGTCACGCCCTCGTTCCCCTTGCCACCAAGACCGGTCGGAAAGCGCACCGCTTTGCCCTTGCCCACTGTCTCTGCCCACTCTGGGCTGATCTGGGCCAAGTAGTCAGTAAAAACGGCTGTGGTTCCACTGCCATCCGAGCGATGAGCGGTGATGATGGACCTATCCGGCAAAGTCAGCTTTGGGTTGAGCTCCTGAATCTGAGGGTCACTCCAGTTTGTAACCCGACCCATAAAGATCTGTGCAATCAGGGGGCCCGACAAGTGAAGCGGCTCTTCGCCCCCAAGTTCGGGCAAATTGTAAGTCACCACAACGGCTCCAAGAGCTGTTGGAACATGCAGCACCTGATTCCTAGCCTGGGCTAGTTCCTCCTCGGTCATGGGGGCGTCGGTTGCGCCAAAGTCGGTGGTGCCGGCCAAAAACTGGCGAATACCCCCCCCGCTGCCAATGGACTGGTAGTTGATGCGCAAAGAAGGATCCACCTCGCGATAGGAGGAAAACCAGTGGGCATAGAGAGGAAAGGGAAAAGAGGCCCCCGCCCCATTGATCAAAAGGGGGCGGCCGGAGGTGCGCTTGGAGGGGGATGCCTCCGAATGTGAACCACCAAAACAGCCCACCTGAGTCCACGCAACAAGTAACAGACTCAATAAGGACCCTGAAGCCATCGACCAAAAATTCACTCTCACCGCTCAACCCTCCCATTCAATTTTGCCTCGGCAGTGCTCTGACTTTCCCGCCCAGATATACCAAACTTCTCCCCCCGAACTGTCAGGATTCTGTCAAGCTCGACAGAGCAAAGCATATGTTGTCTGCTGCCGGCTTTTCCTCTAGGCTTTTGTCTATGCGAATTGGAATTATTGATCTAGGCACCAACTCAGTGCGCTTTGCCCTATTTGAGGTCCTCCCCTTTGATCAAAGTTTTCACAGTCTCTACCGTGAAAAAATTATGCTGCGACCAGGACAGGGGGTTTTTACCTCTGGACGCTTGCCTGCAAGCTCCATGGAGCGAATGTCGAAGGCCTTTCGCCACTTTGCCAGTGTGGCTCGACAGCATAAGGTCTGGCACCTAGAGGCCTATGCCACCAGCGCCCTCAGAGAGGCTGAAAACTCCGACCGCTTGGTGAATCGCATCCTGACAGAGACAGGCATTCAAATCCGCGTGATTTCAGGTCAAAAAGAGGCTGAACTGATTGCCTTGGGCATCACCCACAATGAGCCTCAGCTTCGGGGAGAGTCCCTTCTTATTGATATCGGTGGAGGTAGCACTGAGATCAGCTTCTGTCGGGGAAGAAGCATCTTGAGCAGCCTCAGTTTAGATCTGGGAGCTCAGCGCCTCAGCCAACTCTTTTTAACCAGGGAGCATCTTCAACCCGGCCCTCTTCGTGACCTGGCCCTTAAAAAAATGCGCCACTTTATTCAGCAAAAACTAAGGCCTCTGAAGGCCAAGGGCAGAGGCAAGAAGCCCCAGCTTGCCATCGGCTCCAGTGGCACCCTCAAAGCTCTGGCCAAAGCCCTCTCCACAGAGCCTCTTCCCAAAAAAAAGAAGTCCAAAAAAAAGAAGAAGAGCGGGGGCAGAGCCCTCCCCCTAAAACCCCTTTCACAGAGGCCTCACTTTAGCCGCAGCCAACTCTCCACCCTGATCGGGGAACTGGTTGAAATGCCGCAGAGTCAATACACTTTGGCCTTTGCCATTGACCCCAAACGCAAAGACCTTATTTTGCCTGGGGCGGTTTTGTTGGAGGAAGTTCTCTTTAGTCTGGACGTAGAAAAAGTCACCACCACTGACTTTTCCCTGCGCGAGGGGCTGTTGATAAAAAAAATCAATTCCCTGATTTGACAGGGTGGACCAGTTCCTAGAGCTTTTGCACTAGCCAACGAACTTTCCATTTATTGAGCGCCGGTTCCAGTTCCAGCCAAGCGCCTTTTTTGAGCTCCAAATCAGAGCCCGTCAGGATGTTTGCAGCGGTGGGTATCCAGTCCCCATGGCTACAGATAATCACATTCTTTGAGGCCGACATGGCCGCCAAAAAGTTGAGGGCATCGCGAACCCTCTCGACAAAGGCCTCTGCATCCTCCTCTTCCAGCTTCTCATCCAGCTCTGGCTTGATTTGCACCCCTATGTTGAATTGACTCTCCCAGGGTTTGAGGGTCTCTATACAGCGCCTCTTGGGACTGCTGAGGAGAACCCAGTCTGAAGGGCTCCAAGACCTCTGCTCCATAAAGCGCTTTCTAAAAAACTCACTGAGTCTTTTGGCTTGATCTTTCCCCTTGGGGCTCAAGCCATTGTCGGCACTGCGGTCCAAGGTCTCCCTATGGGCATGACGAATGAGAACAAGTCGCTGCAATAACATCTTCTTATCAGTGTGCTTATTTTTTGGTGAATGTCAAAAGCTTGCCGCACTGATCTGCGGAAGATAGGGCCTCGATCTGAGTCCTCTGCCACACTTGCCAAGATTGCTTTATCTCCTGCTCAAGTTGCTGCAACTCCTCGAGTGAAAAGAGCTGAAGAGCCTGGGCCCTGAAGGCCCTGTCCTGCGGAGTTAAGCTCTCTGCAAACTCCTGCAAACTGCGCAGAGGAAGAGACTTTGCCCCCGGCTCATAGGGCACCCTGACCCCCACCCGAAGCTGCTCAAGCAGTCCTTGATCGGAATTCATCGAGGCTAGATAGCTGGCCAGAAAGAGAGAGCTTGCCAGCCCCTGCCCGACATTCAGGCGAATCTCCACCGGAAGCCCGAGGCTTTCGGCATGAAGATAGGTTTCCAAACTTTTGAGCACACTCAATCGAGCCCCTTGAAGGCTGACGTCTGGAGTAAGAAATTCATCTTCTCGCCCCAACACCTCAACAATCATTTTGGCCTGCCCCAGCTCAAAGCTCCTCTGCAAGCGCAACCTGGAAAAAATGTCCGTATCAGAAAAGTGAACTGCCTGGTTCCCAAGGGGGACTGGGTGACTCTCTCCCCATCTCAAGATGGCTGTGGACTGGAGTTCTGGTTCTGGCTCCGGCAGCACCCAAAACTCCAAACGACTGAGGAGAGTGTTCGGGCTCAAACCCAGAGACTCCGCCGCCAAGCCGAGCCGGCGATACATCTTGTGACGCTTGTCTGCGGAGCCAAAAAGCAAGATCACTCGGGCCCCAGGGTGCTGATGCAAGGTCTCATAGAGCAGGGTCAAAAGATGGGTGGCTGAGTCGCTGTCCATCCGCTGATTCAAGCTCAGAGCCCGAATGCGGACCAGCACCACCTGAGGGTCATCACCCCCGCCAGACCAAAGGCCATGACCGCTCCCAGAGCCCTGCGCTGCCGCCAGTGAACCCGCCCCTAGGGAAGAAAAGAAAACAACAAAACCGAGAATAAAGGACCAGATCTGTTTGAATTTTAATGGTGAAGTCATATTTGGCGGATTTTACACAATTCGGCATCAATTATCTCCTGTAAGTTTTTCAAAATTCTCTTCTCTGGGCCATCGAAGCTCCCATTGACAGGTCTGGCCACTGACGACACACTCAAGGCTGTGACTTTATTAAGTGTAAACGTCAACAAACTAGCCACCTTACGCAATGCCCGGGGCAAAAACTCCCCCAATGTGGAGCAGGTCTCCCAGGATATCCTGAACTATGGAGCCCATGGCCTGACCGTTCACCCCCGGCCCGATGGTCGCCATATTCGACCCCGTGACGTTCATGTGCTCAGTGACTTGATCAAGGACTACCGGGACAGTCAACGCAAGGTGGAGTTCAATGTGGAGGGCTACCCCTCCACAGAATTCCTCCAACTGATGTCTGTCGTGCAGCCGGACCAATGCACATTGGTGCCTGACCCCCCCGATGTGTTAACATCCAATGCTGGCTGGCCTCTGGCGGCCCAGCGAAAACTTCTGGAGCCTATCTGTGCCCAGCTCAAAGATCAGGGGATTCGCGTCTCCCTCTTTGTAGATCCTTACAATCTCACAGACCTTGATCTCAAGGCTCTTGAGACAATTGGGCCCCATCGCCTCGAACTCTACACCGAGGCCTATGCCGAAGCCTTCGACAGTGGAGAGTTTGAAGGCACCCTGAAGGTCTTTCGTGAGGCAGCCGATCGACTTCTCGCCTTGGGCTTTGAGCTCAATGCCGGCCACGACCTCAATGTCGACAATCTGACCCCGCTCCTCAAACACATCCCAGAGATCAAGGAGGTTTCCATAGGTCACGCCCTGATCTGTGAGGCCTTAAAACTGGGGATGTCGACGGCGGTTAAAAACTACCTAGATCTGCTCGCACAGGTGGCACAGACACCAGAAAACAGCTAATGCAGATATTTCTCATTCCCGCCCTTTCAGACAACTATATTTATTTGCTACATCAGCCGGAGCTGGACTTCAGTCTGGTGATCGATCCAGCAGAGGCCGAGCCAGTTGAAAATTTTTTGACCTCCAAAGACTGGAGCTTGGACCTTATCCTGAACACCCATCACCACTGGGACCATGTGGGTGGAAATGAAAGGCTCAAACAGACCTACCAATGCCCGGCCTGGGGCCCAAGGCCCGTGCCAGGCAGCCCCCCGATTTCAAGCTTGGATCGCCACCTCAGAGAGGGCCAACTTCTGCCCATCGGCCAAGAGCTCTGCCAAGTTCTGGAGGTGCCCGGACACACTTTGGACCACATTGCCTTTTACTTTCCTCAGGCAGAAGCACTTTTTGTGGGCGACACCCTGTTCTCGGTGGGCTGTGGACGGCTTTTTGAAGGCAGTGCCGAGCAGATGTGGTCCAGTCTAGACAAAATTCGCCTACTGCCCCGCTCCACCAAAATCTACTGCGCCCACGAGTACACGCTACAAAATATTGAGTTTGCCCTTTCTGTCGAGCCTCAAAACTCAGCCCTTCGCCGGTGGCAATCCCAGGCCCAGTCTCTTCGTCAATCCAACCAGCCCAGCCTTCCCACCAGCCTCCAACTTGAGTTGGAATGCAATCCCTTTCTGCGCCCGGAGTCTGAAGCTATCCGGGAGAGCTTGGGCCTGTCAGCCAAGACCTCAGACCTTGAGGTCTTTCGTCGACTTCGCCAGCTCAAAGACCAGTTCTAAACCATCCTGGACCTGTCCTAGACCCATCTTGGCTCAGACTGGCATCGCGGATTGCCGATAAAAAGCTGAAGAAAAAAAAGGAGTTGGACTATGACTCGTATGCTTCAGCGGCTGGCGGCAGCTCTCGCTCTGTCGGGCGGGTGTTTCTACGCCACTGTGTATTGGTACCACAGCGGCAACACCTCCAGTATCGATCGCGGGGATCGGCAACCCATTGCCCGCCTGGAATCCTCCGTCAACGAGGTGCAGAGAAAGCCTCTCACCCGAATGATATGGGAGCGCGTCTCCCTGAACGACGACCTCTATGGAGGTGAAGCCATTCGCACCAATGCCCACTCTGAAGCCCGCATCTTCTTTGCCCGCACGGGCACCCTGATTGAACTTGAGCCCGAGTCCATGATCGTGCTCGAAGAGGGTGAAGATGGAATTGCCCTTAACTTTCTCTCCGGACACCTCTTGGTGCGCAGCCAAGGCGACGCAACCGCCGAGGGCTCTTCAGACCGGCCCTCCGTCACCCTACGCTCCGCAGGTCAAGACATCAGCCTCCAGCAAGCCGAGGTCAGCTTGAGTGCCGACCAGCAGGGAACGATCAACTTGGAAGTCCTCTCGGGCCAAGCCCAGGTGTTGAGTGGCGGCCAAAGCCAAACCCTGCAAAGGGACCAACGAGCTCTATTGGCAACAGATCAAGAGGTCCAAGTGGAGCGAGTTCAGCTCAAGACCCTGTCTCCCCAAGCTGGAACTCCAGTCCTTATCAATCCCGACCAGAGAGAGCCTGTGCTGTTTCGCTGGGAGCCGCTTCCCCCTGGCTATCAAGTCATTCTACTGGCCGGAGCTCGGCGCAGCGAGCTCACTCCTGTAGTGGGTGCCTCTGCCGCAGGGGAGGCCGGGCAACTGACAGCCCCTGCCCGAGTGGGCCGCTACTTCTGGCAGCTTGAGGCCAGACGTACAGATGAAGCCAGAGCCGAGGAGCTCCCCTCTCCCCTTTTCTCCTCCACTCAGCCCTTAGAGGTGATTGCCAAACTCCCTCCCATACCCTTGGAGCCCCTCCCCGATGCTGAGCTCACTCTCCGCCCTGAAAACCCCAGAGTGCGGATGTCCTGGACTCCTCGGGGACAGATGAGTCAGCTGATCTTGGAGGTGGCCTCAGATCCACAGCTACAAAACAAGCTGCACAGCCTCACCCTGGACAGCCATCAGACCAGCGCTGAAGTGGAACTGCCCCAAGAGGGAACCTACTACTGGCGTCTGACAGGCTTTATCCCAGTTGGAGATAAAACCGAGTCGGCCAGCAGCCCCTTGCGCCAGTTCCGCCTGAGCCTGAGTCCAGAGCTCGCTGCCCCCCAGTTGCGCTCCCCAGAAGAGGATCAGATCCTCTCTGAAGCTGAGGTTCAGCGCTCGGGAGTTCTCTTTTCCTGGAATCCCGTCAGAGAGGCCGCATCCTACCGCATTCGCCTGCAGAAACTTGAGATCGAGCCCTCTTCTGATGGGACCCCGCCCACCACAGAAGTTAACACTCTCCTTGATCAAGTGGTCAGCTCCCCCAGCCATCGCAGTGGCCCCCTGACTCCGGGCCTGTATCGCTGGGCCGTGGTAGCCACAGACCAAGAGGGCAAACACTCCAAGCCCTCAGACTTTCACTCCTTCCGGGTGGAAGGGCTCAAAGAGATCCAGTGGGCCCAAGCAGAGCCAGTCATCGACAGCCTCTACTGGAGCGAACAGCCCCAGCTTATTGTCCAGTGGCAACAAGACCCCTCTCTGACCCACCTGCAGTGGAGAGTGAGAATTGCTCCTCAGACCAGTCAACAGGACAACTTGAGCCGCGACATTCAGAGCACTGAGGCCAGCCAGGTCATTGAGCTCAAGACGAGTGAGACTTACATTCAGACCCCTGTTCCCAGAGATGGCCGCTACCGTGTGATCGTCGAGGCCCTTTCTGACCCCGCCCAACAGGTGGTGGCCAGAAGTTCGGTCAAAACCGTCCAAGTGCGCCCCCAGCCCTTTTTACCAGCACCTCGCTTTGCCGCCTCTCTGCCCGAAGAGCTGCGTAGCGATGCTCGGGGCAATATTGATCTCAGCTGGAATCCTGTTCCCGGGGCCACCAGCTATCAACTAGAAATTATTGATGCCGAGGGCAACAAGGTCCTGGAAAGAAGTCCACAGGGGCAGAGCACTCAACTGAGACAACTCAGACCCGGCGAGTACCAAGTGCGCCTGCTCTCGATGGATCAGCACCAACGCCTCAGCCGTGAAGCCGCCACCCGTCGCCTGCAGGTTCCAAGACAGAGTGACATTCAAGCGCCTCGACTCAAGCGCATCGAGGTGCAATGAAGGCAAGCATCCGCAGCTTTTCTTTTTCCATGATCCTAGTGCTCAGCCTCCTGCTGACCCTGGCCCATCCGGCCATGGGGCAAACTGGAGGAGAGCCCGGAATGCGCCCTCTGTCCTTGGAGTGGGAGCCCATTGAGGGGGCCTCAGCCTATGAGCTGCGCTTTGTCCCGCAGGGAGCCCGACTCAATTCCTTTCCCCAACCCTTAAACTTTCGCACTCCTGAGCCCAGCTGGAGCGGACAACTTCCCCCGGGGCACTTTGTGCTACAGATTCGCTCACTGGACCAGCGGGGAGCTCCGGGGCGCTGGGATGAAGGGGCTGAACTGACCGTCTACTTGCGCGCCCCAAAGCCCCTGTTCCCCGCAGCTGATCAAAGTCTCACTTCACGCCGAGCCGAGCAAGACCGTATGGAATTTAAGTGGAGCCCAGCTGAGGGGGCTCAGGCCTACTACCTTCAAGTCGAAACTCAAGAGGGAGATCCTGTGAGCAGTCAGCGAGTGGAGCGTCCCGAGGCCCGACTGAACCTTCCCGTCGGCCGGGCCTATCGCTGGAGAGTGGCAGCCCTATGGATGGAAGACGAGCCCGGTGAGGCCTATGCTTGGTCCAGCTTCACCCTTGCGGGACCAAAACTGGCCACACCCCGACTGCGCAGGCCTGGCACCCGCTATGTCGATAGCCTCGAGTGGAACGAGGTCAACCATGCGACCAGCTACGAGGTGGAGCTCTTTCGGCGCGGAGAGCGAGGGCGCTGGGAGCCTGTGGGAAGCGCCACCCAGGTCAGCGAAAGCCTTATGGAGTTTGATCCGCAAAGCCCTGCCGGAACCTATAAACTTGTGGTCAAGGCTCAAGCTCCCTTTCGGGAGACATCGGATCCCGCAGAGCTTGAGTTTCCTGCCCTACAAAGCCCTTCCCGCGAGCCCGCAGCTTTGGCTCAACTGCGCATGGCTGAGTCTCTGGACAAGCAGACGAACTTTTACTTTATCGCCAGCTACTTCCTCTCTCAGATGAACTACGCCTCGATCAACCACGAATCAGGCAGTGCCCCCAACTTTGATGCCATTGGTGGAACGGGTCGCCTGGGCCTGGGCTATCAGCCTCAGTCCTCCGTTTGGGGGACCTTTGGCATTTTGGACCTGAGTGGATTCAATATCGCATCCCAGAACTTCACCTTTGCCTCTGCGGAGCTTCACGGCACTTGGACGCACAGGAGGGGGGCCAATCACATTCGCCTCAGCTCCGGACTCTTTACCAAAGAGCTGCCTCACCTGGTCGGCTCCTCCCAGACGGGCTTTAGTGGCCTGGACAAAGCCACATCTGTTGGCCCCCATTTGGGATTTGATCTGTGGCGAGCGCTCTCCCCTCGCCTTGGAGTTCAAGTCAATGGTCGCATCTACTCAAGTGTTGCAGGCAAGGGTCCTAACCAAGAGGATCTCAATCCAGAAATGTCGATGATGTTTGGCCTTCTGGGCTCCTACAGACTCACACCCCGCGTGATGGGCCTGGCCGGCTACGCCTACCGGCTGGACCGAGTCACCTACCCGGCGCGCCCCTTTGACCGCAACCCTCTCTCTCTGGCCAATCCCGGAGACATCAACAGCATTGAGGTTCAGGGGCACTACCTGAACCTGATTCTTGAAGTCGACTTCTAAGGGGCCGAGGTAAAAGCTTGAACAGCTCCTGTCTGCATAGATGGACTGGTTTAAGATGAAACAAACCAAAGCCTGACATGTTATTGGCCACTGATGAGAGTAAAAAGGCCCCATAACTTTTAACAAGAGGGGGTTTCGCTTATGTTCTCTAAGACAAGAATGAGTTGGGTTTTGATCGGATTCATGATTTTCCTGGGTGGGAGCTGGGCAACAGCCCAGCCGAATTGGAACAAAGAGCAGGTCCCTCCTGATGTTCAGAGTTTTGCCCTATTTCAACTCGCTCTCAACTGCCATGTGGATTTGCGCTACAGAATAGTTTCTTCGAAGCAGTGGCTTGAACCCATAGACCAGGGCCAAGAGGATGAGTATTTCAGTCTTTTTATTGAGGCCCTTGAACCCGGAACTGAAACCTTTCTGGGACAGCTCAACATGGTCGTGGTGAGGTACTTTCAGCACAATCCAAGACTTCCAAGCTTGGCATTAGAAAGTCTTACTGCTGACGCCGGCCTCTGTAAGTAGGCTTAGGGACGCTCCACTGGTCCGCCTTCCTGCATCCTGGAGAGAGTAGGAATTCCAATGCGGGTTTTTGGGCCAGCAAGGGATCGCATGGGGTAGGATTCGAGCCACCTACAGACTGAATTTTGGGTCTAGATTTGGGGTTAGACACGGATTTCAGTGCTT
>SKYF01000157.1 GCA_007128005.1 Bdellovibrionales bacterium | reverse complement strand
TGACCTCACCATGACCTGCTCCCTTAAAATTTTTGAATTGAGCCCAATCACGACTCGATGCTTCTCCGTCACGAAGAGACGATGCGTCACTTGAGCTTTCGGAGGGCAGTCAAAACGCAGAGCCGGTGAACGCAGCACTCGAGTTAGATCCTCAAAATTGCCCCTGTCTAGGCGAGAGCGATCGATGCTGGGCACAAGCTCTGTGACTGTAATGACGGAAATGCCTACGGCATAGGGGTGTTTGCGACAGAGCCAGGGAATAAAAAACCGCCCCATTCTCTCCTCAGAGACATTCACAAAGCGACTGTGGTAAACGAGTCGATTGTAGTTGTCGGCTAGAAACCTGCGCTCAAGGGCTGGATCCGGAGGCCACCTGTGGGATTTGCCAAATTCAAAATCAAGCTCAACCTCATCTTCAAACCCACCTTCATCTTCAAACTCACCTTCGCCTTCAAAGTCCCCTCCACCATAAAACCAATCCCAACTGATCACCTCATATTCATAGAAGATGTTGGGGGTCGGATTGGGGGCAAAGAACTTCCAAGTGGTATTTAAACCAAGAGTGTTGGCATAGGGCGTGAAAAAGCCCGCCAAACGATTGCCTACAATGGAGTGGGGGTTGGGCAAGATCAACACAGCCAAGACATGATAGACAACATAAACAGAAAGTAGACCATGAAAGACAGTCCGAGGACTCATTGAACCCCCTGTCTAGTTATCGTCAAAGACCTTGAGGTCTCTTTCGAGCTGAGCAAAATCCACCCGCTTCAAAGCCTCATCCTGACGAGACTCCTCATGAGAGTCCGTGGGGGCGGGAGCATACGTGGGGGCAGCTGACTCCGCGGCAGCTGCATCTACTAAGGGTTGATCAGCAACTTCTGCCAGCGCCTCATCTTCTTGAGGAGGGTTCTTTTCAGCCTGCTCGGCTTGATAGCGCTCCAGCCAGCGACGATCCTTCTCCTCGACTTCATCGCCAAAGGCCAGGGCATCTGAGATATCCTGAGCCCTTTGCGCATCCCTCTTTTCACGCTGCCGCTGCTTTTCCTGCTCAAAAAAGTCCGAGGTTGTGGTGATGTCTGAGAGCTGATCGGTGATGCGCTCAAGCTCTTCTTCTCCTTGAGAATAAGAGCTGGCCACCTCTTGAGACAGACTGTGGGTCAAATCACCCAAAGTCTCTTTGTCCTCTTCATCCTCTCCGATACCCTCGGGAATCAGCTCATCGATTTCACTCAAAGAGGGCAACTCTTTGAGGTTGCGCAGACTAAAGACTTCCAAGAACTTCTTGCTTGTCGCATAGAGCATGGGCTTTCCAGGCAAGTCACTCTTGCCCGCAAAGGTCACCAAGCCCTTTTCCATCAGAGCTCTGAGCAAATGCCCCGACTCCACCCCGCGAATCTCATCCACACTGTGCTTAATGCAGGGCTGCTTGTAGGCCACAATGGAGAGCACCTCAAGGGCTGGGCCGGAGAGCTTAAAGGGCCTGGCCTTCACCATCCGCCTGAGAAAGGTCATATTGTCAGGCTTGGTGCGCAGCTGATAGCCTCCACTGGCCTCCTCCAGAAAAATCCCTCTCTGGCCTCCTGCATACTCCACTGCCAACTGTTCAATGGCCCGGCGAATCTGACTCCCCTTGACCGAAGTGCCTTTAAAGGCCTGCTTGATGGCAGCAAGACTCTGCGGCCGATCTGTTGCAAACAGAATGCTCTCGACAATTGAGATCACCCTGTCCTCATCCACAAATTCCAACTCTTCGATTTCAGCCGACTCAAAGGCCTTTAGCTCGCTGTCCTCAATCTCCTCGGTCGACTGCAAGTCAGCACTGACTTCATCGCCGTCCAAAACCTCGTCGGCGGCGGCCAGCTCATTGATTTCAGGCTTTAAAGTTTCCAGGTCTTCACTCATGAGCTTGCCTCCTCAGCTGCAATCTTCTCTTCTTCGGCCAAAATATCCTCATCACTGGCCCCGTCCACAACCGCAGGGCTATCGAATTCAAACTCCTCTTGGGCCTGAGTCACACCTTCGTAACTCTCCACCTGACTGAGCACATCTCGATCAATCTCTCTTTTGGTCTCAACGTGGATTTCGGCAAAGCTATCTGACTGAAAGAGAGAGACAAAGCCCATCTTGGCCAATTCTAACAGGCTTAAAAAAGTCACCAGCACCTGACCTGTCACCTGCTCCCTGGACTCAGGAGCTGAAGCATTGGGCCCAGACAGGCGTATCAGCTCACTGAAACGGCGCCTCTGCCCCACAACAAGGAAATGGCGCATCTCCATCACCCGCGAGGCAATGGACTGCAGGGCTCCGGCCACCTTGTGTATGGACTTTTTCATGGAGCGAATGGCCTTGCGGTAGGAAAGAATCAGAGCGTAAAGGGCATTGTCCTCCTCCATAAGGATCTCGCCCTCAGTCTCGGGCTCTAGACTCAACCTCTCTCCTCGCACAAAGACATCTCGGCCCAAGAGGGTGCGATCGTAGAGCTGTTTGGCCACATCTTGAAACTTCTGGTACTCCAGCAGCTTCTGCACCAGCTCTTTTCTGGGGTCTTCGCCCTCAATGACTTCCCCATCTTCGTTGTAATTGGGCAGCAACATCCGGGATTTAATTTGGATCAGGGTTGCCGCCATGGCGACAAAGTCCCCAGCCATCTCTAGATCCAGCTGTTTCATGGCCTTTATATAGGCCAAATACTGCTGGGTGATCTGGTGGATATTGATATCAAAAATATCCATCTCCTCCTTGCGGATAAGATGAAGTAGCAGACCCAAAGGCCCTTCAAATCTCTCCAAATGAAAATGCAAAGCCGTCACTTGTTTCTCTATCCTTTAGCAAGGGGCGAAAAGCGCCAAAACAAGGCCCCATTGAATCAAGCAGGGCCAAATAATTCAAGATCTCTTTTAGGCGAGTGCCCTTTCCGCATTAAGACCCCATCGAAAATCTTAGACCCCACCCAGAGTGGCCCCGACAAAAACTGCTGAATTGATGAGCAGCGAATAGAGGCCAAAAACGGGCTTGGCAATGATCCAAAACCCCCCCGAAATAAATAGCACAATGAGTACAAAGGGGGCATAGGGAGCGAAGGTCTCAAGCTGCCTGTCCCAGCTGGAGGGGATAAAGCGGGAGATGACCTTGCCCCCATCCAAAGGGTGCAAGGGGATCAGGTTAAAGAAGGCCAAAAAAAGGTTGATAACAATAAAGATCTGCATGACCTCAAATACAACCCCTCCCTGATAGGGAATTCCCGCAAAAGCCACAAAAACCACCACAGCCACCCAACCCACGGCCGCAAGCAGCAGGTTGCTCAGTGGGCCCGCCAGAGCAATCCAAAACATGTCCTCCGTCGGCCGGCTGAGGTTCCTGGGGTTCACCGGCACCGGCTTGGCCCAGCCAAAAAAGGGCGTACCAAAGGCAATGGCACTCATCGGCAACAAAAAAGTCCCAATCGGGTCCATATGGGTCAGGGGATTTAAATTGAGTCGCCCCATCAGCTCTGCCGTCCGGTCCCCCTTCATTTTGGCCACAAAGCCATGGGCGTACTCATGAAAGGAGAGAGCAAACAGAAAAGGCAAAAAATAAAGGGCTGCCTTGTGGGCAAATTCAAGTAAGTCAAACTGTGTCATAGAGAAAAATAGTTAGCATAGGAGCCTCTTTAAGTCCAAGACCAGATACCTTGGCCCCGCAGGTTTTTTTGGGTAAGATCCTTAGGGAAGGAAAAACATTATGTTACAAGTCTCTGGCCTTAGCAAATCCTATGGCTCACGCAACCTCTTTCGTGATGTCTCCTTTAGTCTCGGCAAGGGCGAGTGCGTAGGCCTTGTGGGCCGGAATGGCTCCGGCAAGTCCACCCTGTTTAAGCTGATTCTCGGCCTGGAGGAGGCCAATCAGGGGGTGATCTCCGTTCCCAAGGGCTATCGCCTGGGCTACCTGGACCAGCACATCTCCTTTTCTCAAGACAGCCTGATTGAGGAGTGCGTAAGTGTGCTGCCTGAAGAACAAAAATTTGAACACTATCGAGCCGAGAAAATCCTCTTTGGCTTGGGATTTGGCCAGGACGACCTCCAGCGAGATCCGCGTCAGTTTTCGGGGGGCTATCAGCTGCGAATCAATCTTGCCAAGTGCCTGCTGGGCGAGCCCGACCTCTTAATGCTCGACGAGCCAACCAACTACCTGGACATCTTAAGCATCCGCTGGATGCGCCAGTTTTTAAAGAGTTTTACAGGGGAGGTTCTGCTGATCACCCATGACCGGGAGTTTATGGACTCCGTCACCACCCACACCATGGGACTGCACCGCGGACAGATTCTCAAACTCAAGGGCTCCACCGAGAAGTACTACGAGCAGATCGCCCTCGATGAGGAAATCTATGAAAAGACCCGCCTCAACCGCGAAGCCAAGGTCAAACAGATGCAGCAATTTGTGGACCGCTTTCGCGCCAAGGCCTCTAAGTCCACTCAGGCCCAATCTGTGCTCAAGCGCATGCAGAAGATGTCGCTTTTAGAAGAGATGTCTGCCGAGCAGATGCTCGGCTTTCGCTTTAACTACCAAGAAACCCCGGCCAAGACTCTGCTCACTGCAACCGATCTCAGCTTTGGCTTTGCAGGCCAACCCCCGCTGTTCAGCGAATTGAGCTTTGAGCTCAAGGCCGAAGACTGCATTGCCGTTATCGGAAAAAACGGCAAGGGCAAGACCACCCTCCTTAATGTCATTGCCGGCCACTACCAGCCCCTTTCAGGACAGATTCGCCTGCACCCATCTACTGAGATTGGCTACTACCAGCAAACCCATCGCAAGGACCTGGATTCCAAGGCCACCATTGTGGAGGAGATTGAAAAGGCCAACTTGGACCTGGATCTGACGGCCGTTAGGGCCATTTGTGGAGCCATGATGTTTTCAGGAGATGATGCTAGCAAAAAGATCGGGGTGCTGTCTGGAGGTGAGCAGGCTCGGGTTCTGCTAGGCAAGATCTTGGCTCATAAGAACAACTTGCTTCTGCTGGATGAGCCCACCAATCACCTGGACATGGAGTCCATTGAGGCTCTGACCAATGAGGTCTCTGTCTTTCCAGGCGCCACCATGATTGTGACCCACAACGAGGACATGATCCGGCGCTTGGCTTCAGCCCTGATTGTCTTTAATGGCAACCAGAGCTTTTTCTTTCGCGGCAGCTACGATGAGTTCTTAGACAAAGTGGGTTGGGACAACCCCGGCAAATCCGAGGCTCTGGGCTCTTCCCCTAGAGCTTCCAACAAAGGCTCTCGAGAGTCCCGTCACGAGCGCGCCCAACTGGTTGTGGAGAGATCGCGCAAACTCTCTCCCTTAAAGAAGCGACAGCAGGAGCTAGAGACAAAGCTCTCTGAGGGTGAGTCTGAGCTCAACAAGCTCAATGAGCAGGTCATGGATCTTCTCACCAGCCAGGCCTCGGGCAACGAAATCCAGGAGACCTACAAAAGGATTGGTCAGCTCCAACTCAGCCTCGAGGGCCACTATACGGAGCTTGAGGATGTGCTGAAAAAAATCGAAGCCCTTTCTTGAATGAGACTTACTCGCCTACGTCGTAGGACCCGGTCAGCACCCTAAGACCTAAAGAGATGCGTGACTTTATGTAATTGAGAAAGCCCTCGTCCTCTTTGTCCGTGATAAGGGATGAGGCCACCCCAAAGAGAATCTTCTCCACGGCCTGAAGCTCTTCTTCGGCGGTGCAGTCATTGCGTTGAGCACAGGCTCTTTTCAGGGTGCTGAGAGCCTCCCTGAGCTGGCCCTCAGAAACCGAAGCCTGAACCTTCTGCCCCTCCGCGCAGACACAGGAACAGCCCTCAGCCATCCCCCTTGCCCCCGAGAAGGAAAGTGCCCCTATAAAGATAAAATAAGTGATCCACCTCAACATAATGAACTTATCGGCAGGGCATAAAAAAACTAAAGGGCTAAGGCCGTCCTGAACCTCAAAAAGCCCTCGGCAAGCAGGATCACGGCCATGGCCCCGACCAACCAGGCTGAGGCAATAACAAATTCAATTTGCCCCTGCACCGCCCAGAAGACGGCCAAAGAGGACAAGGTGAGAGCCAAAAAGATAGGCACAAAATGCTGCCTTAATTTTCTCCATTCTGGGCGACTGAACAGGACCTTGCTTAAAACCAAGGTGCTTCCCAAATAAAAGGCTCCACAACAAATAAAGCAACCAATCACTCCCAAGTGCATAAATAGACCCATCAAACCATGCCCCTCAAAAAATAATCTCACCCCAAACTGCTCGCAAACGGATAGAGACAATGCGGAGGCAAACAAATGCACCACAACCAGCTTCTGCCCCACAGCCCACAGCGAGGGACTGAGCTCTCTGAAGACTCGCGCCACAAGAGACTCTCGCAAGCCCTCTCCCACTGTGCCCAAAGCCTGCGACTCAAGCCCTTTTGGCCAGCCCCCCTCCAGACTCTGATAAAAGTCCTGGGCCTCCTCTTGCAGTTGGTTTTTCTTTTGTTCAATTGTCCTCTGCTCGCTCATCCTCTCTTCCTCTCAGGCTCTGGCGCAAACGCCTCAGGGACCGGCTCAGTCTCTGCCTTAAGTTTGCCTCGTCAAGCCCCAACTCCTCGGCAATTTCCCGATAGCTGTACTCCTCAATGTACTTGCGCTTGAGGAGCAAAAAAGTCTCCGGATCCACTTGGGCTTCGACTTCTTCAAGATCCAAGCGACCTCTATCCATATTAGTGGAAACACTGTCTTCTTGTGACAGCTCGGGCAAAAATTCCACCTCCTGAGCTCTGACCCCCTGCTTTTGATAACACAGACGCAGCTGTGTGCGCGCAACCACAAAGACCCACTGCCAGGCTAAGTGCTTAGAATTATAACGATATCTGTACTGATGCAGGCGCAAAAAGACCTCCTGCATAACCTCCCCGATAGCCTCCTTGGACCTTAGGCGAGAGGCCAAATAGCGCTCAAGCCCCGGAGCGATTTGCTCATAAATAGCTGGGAAGACCTCCGGGTCGTCTTGAGCATAGCGGCTAAAAAGCTCCTCCAGGGAGGCCTCTGTAAATTTAGGCAAAAAAAATCAGCTCCTCTGTCACAAAACCCACAGAAGCAATCTAAAAGGGGTTATGAATATGCACAAGACATTTACTCAGAGCTTTTTTATCCTACTTTTATCCATGGGTCTTACTAGAGCACAAGCTCATCCCACCAGCTTTCAAGGAGCTTGGTCGCTGGTCAATGAGAGTAGCCATATGGGTCGTCACACGATGTTCACCTACTCCCACCGCTATTGGCTGGCTTCGGCACTTCATTACGCCTACTTTCCCTTAGAAGAGGAGGGTTTGGAATATGAAATGGCCGCAGTCGGAGTCAACACTCTTCTGAAGCGCTGGAATCGCCCCACCTCCCAGGGCAACTTCTACCTGAGTCTGGCTCAAGGACGCGAATTCACTCAGGGACTCAGCGGACGCCCTGTAAGCCTTGTGGAGGTCGACCTCGACTGGGAAGATCGCAGATACTACATTGCCACTGGCTACACTCGCCACTTTCGCCAGAGCTTTGACAGTGACTCCGTTGGGATCTCTGATATCGAAGTCAAGAAACTGAGAATGGGCTTTGCCCCCTACCTTGGTGAATTCACTGAGTTGAACACTTGGTTCATAATGCAGGCCATGCAGGTCAACCAAGGATCTGTGGAGCTCACTCCGCTATTGCGTTTTTACTACCGCAATGCCCTCTGGGAGATCGGCTCAAGCCTGAAAGGCGGAGGATTTTTGTTTAACTTTATGTTACATATGTAGACCATAGATAGACAGCAGGAAAAAGGAGATTAGATATGAAGAAAAATATTTTAGCACTGCCTGGAGTTTTGAGCTTGGGTTTGGCTGTCCTGATAAGTTTTAGCCCCTTAGGCTTGGGGCAAGTTCAAGCTGCGGAGGCAGAGGTCACGGAAAAAACTGTGTTTGTAAAAGGCATGGTCTGTGCATTCTGTGCTCAGGGCATTGAGCGGCAATTCTCAGATCAACCTGAGCTAGAAGGCATCAACGTAGATCTCCCCAACCACAAAGTGGTGCTTAAGTTTAAACCTGGCCAGTCAATGAGTGACGAAACGATTGCCTCTTTGCTAGAGGCTGCAGGATACAGCGTCGATGCGAGCAGAACCAATTAACCCCCCTTCTTCGCCGGCCTCTTCGCCGGCCTCTTCGCCGGCCTCATCGCCGGCCTCATCTCCGAGTGAGGCTCACCGCCAGCATTTAGCCATGGCCTTCTTAAGCCTGTTTGGGAGTATGTCCACTTTGGTCTGCTGCGCACTTCCTGCTCTGCTGGTCACTTTGGGCTTTGGAGCCACGCTGGTAGGCTTGACTACAAATCTCCCTTGGCTGATTACAGTTTCAATGTACAAGGAGTGGGTTTTTGCGGGCTCTTTTGTTTTGCTGAGCCTGTCTGGCTTTATGGTCTACAGGGCCCGAAACCTAGCCTGCCCCATTGATCCTGTTCAGCGCAAGGTGTGCCTGGTCAGTCGCAGAGCTTCGGTGATTACGGTCTCTGTGAGCTTTCTGCTTTGGGGCCTTGGCTTTTCTGTTGCCTTCTTGGCCCCACTGCTTCTTTAAGTTAGAACAAATAACCTAAGCGGATCAGGCCCACCACAGGGATCGTGGTTTCACCTAAGATCCTTTCTGCATCTTTGACCGAGTCCAATAGCTCTTGATACTCGGGCAGAGCCTGAAGGGCGGGATCAGCTGTGGTGGTGACCTTAGAGCTGGGGCTCATGGGAATTTGCAGTCCCAAGTCAATGCCTCCAAAAAACCCCCCAGAAGAATAGCCCCAAAGCCAGCCAATTTTAGGTGTCAGAGCTGTGGCCCCAAGATTCACCTCAATGGTCACCGGTTGAAAAGCTACTGTGTCGGTGGCCGATACATCCAGATCAAACTTCCCCACACCTGCCCCCACAAAGAAACTTGATGTGATATTTTAAAAACGCCCCTGTATTCTGACTCTCGGCCTTGTGCAGAGTCAACGCTTAGCCTCAGCTAGCTGTCGCAGCGCAACTTAGCCCTCTAAACATCTTGCCAAAGTCCTTCAGCTAAACAAACATTATCTTAACAATGGGGGTTGAGGGGGGATCAGGTATGACAAACAGTCTCGTCAAATTTCTCTTGGGGCTTGTTGTGATTTCACTGACCAGTTTTTCACTGGCTCATGGGGACACTCACTATATGAAGGCCGGTCAGATCTATATGGGAGAAGAACTCCACAATGGCCAACCCAACAGGCACTATTGCTTTATTGAAATCCTTCAAGTGATCCCTCGGCCTGAGCGAGGACTGCACTGCTTTTCCGTTGAGTACAAATTTGGCTCAGACAACTCCGATGTGCCTCAAGGCCCCTTTTGGGTAGACTCGCGCATCACCAATGCCCACCGACCCGAATACCCTCGCCTGCGCAGCTGCGCCATCAATGTAGATGGCACCAGCTATGGAGATGAAATTTATGGGGACGACACCTCTATTCTGTACAATCAGATCTTTGCCGGTGGACACAACCAGGGCCGCAATCACCTGGTGGACTACTTTATGGCCCTGCACTTTCAGAGCAAGCAGCCCCGCCGAGTTCGCACCCATATCACTACAGCTCTCAGCGAGCGCTCTATCGACTGCACCCGCTTAGAGCTCATGCGCCGATCCCGTCCTGGAGGATAATCTTCCAAGAGGAGAGCCAGAAAGACCCTCACCTAAACTGGTCCAATATCAGGGGGTAAGGTCAACAATCCAACATTGGAAGTCCAACGCAAAGCTTCTCCGGCCCTGGAGCTGGGGAGCTTTTCAGACAGACTCCGCTGGAGAAGTGAATCAACCTTTAAAGGGCTCGGTCAAATCGCAGACTGAGATCAAGAATGCTGAAGAGTGTTCCGTCCCACCTACTTTGACCGGTTCGTCTCACATACTTTGACCACCTGATTTTGAGGGAGTTGGAGGGGGCAGCCAGCACTTTAAAGTTTTAAGGGAGCAAATTTCGGCATTGGTCGAGGTCTTGGTCAATGGGCTGAGAGGGGCTTTATAGACAACGGCGGCTCTCTAAGGGTCTTCTGGGAGCTGTCAGGTTTAAAGCGAAGGCCAGAAGTACCGGCGAGAATGCTCCAGTATTGTCAGTCGGGCAAGGATAGGGTTGATCCAGATCTTTGGTACAAATCACAAGTTCAACTTGCGATTTGTACCAAAGCGCCTTATTCTTGGCTCATGATTAAGAGAATAATGGCAGAGACTATCCTAAAACTTGCAAAGAAATACCCGGTGATTGCCTTGACCGGGCCACGGCAATCCGGAAAGTCTACACTTACCCGTCACTTATTTCCCAACCACCAATATGTAAACTTGGAGTCTCCTCAAGTAAGAGACTTTGCGGAAAATGATCCTGAGTCTTTTTTTAAAAAATATTCAGGAAACGTCATTTTAGATGAAGTTCAAAATGTGCCATCTCTTTTCCCCTATATTCAGGTCATCGTAGATGAGAAGAAAGTTATGGGAGATTTTGTGATCACGGGCTCTTCGCAGTTTAAGTTATCAGAGCAGATCACACAGAGTTTGGCGGGGAGGGTGAGTCTATTCAAGCTACTTCCCCTGTCTTTGACTGAACTTGAGCAAGGGGGGCTCTACACCCATTTTTATGAGCATACACATAAGGGGTTTTATCCAGCTATCTATGATCGAAGTATTGAGGCGCAAGATTACTATGCGGACTATACACAGACTTATGTGGAACGCGATGTCCGAAGTTTGGTTAACGTCAAAGATTTAAAAATTTTCCAGACATTCTTGAAGCTCTGTGCGGGTAGGGTTGGCTCAATAGTCAATTTTACTTCACTGGGCAATGATGTTGGAGTGAGCAGAGAGACAATCAAGACATGGTTGAATATCCTAGAGGCAAGCTATGTGGCCTTTCAGCTTCCGCCTTATTTTAACAACATCGGAAAGAGGTTGGTAAAGTCTCCAAAGCTGTATTTCTATGATGTTGGGCTTTTGTGCTATCTACTCGGAATTACGAGCTTAGAAAATCTTGAGACTCATCCTTTAAGGGGTGGGATTTTTGAAAACTTGATTATATCAGACCTTATGAAATCATACTTCAACAAACATAAGGTACCGGAGTTTTACTTCTATCAGAACAACAAGGGAGATGAGGTGGACTTGGTTTTTCTAAAAGAGGGCCAACCGATAGGGGTTGAGATAAAGTCAGCGCAGAGCTTTTCTGACAGTTTTCTAAGCAATTTAAAAAAATGGCAACGACTCACGGGTACAGACCCAGGCCAGGGCTTTGTTGTCTATGCGGGCGAACTCTCTCAGGTCCGAGAGGGCTTTAGAATATTGACTCCAGAGAACCTGGACATGCTACAACCCAAATCTTAGAGCTTGGCCAGACAGCCGAGGGTAGGAACTCTGTCCCGCAGAGAGAAAGTCCTGATGCCACTGGCTGATCTTCGCGGCAGGCCTTTTACCCCACTTTTGGTGTCCAGGAAAAACTCAGGGCAGCAGAAAGTCTTCATCTTTGGCTTTTACTAATTTGAGATTCACCAAGTTTACCCCAATTGCTTATTGAGCAATGCTTGTCGAACCAAGGCTCCCACCGAGAGCCCAGATCACTTGCTTCTGTGGGCAGACTCCACTCTGACCTTATCCTGCTCCACCTGGTCCCGATAGCTTTTTGCAACCTCTTTTCTCTCAACCAGATCGACTTTGTAGGGGAAGTTAGAGTTGTCCATGCTGTCTTTTAGCTCAAAGAGAAAACCCTTGGGCAAGGGCTGATCAGATGACAACTCGTAAAGAATATCGACATCTGAAAAAGGCCTATAATCACCTCGAGCGCGAGACCCAAAAACCCAAACCCTGGCCCCTTGATCTATCAAGGGCTGAATTAAGGTTTTGAATAAAACCTCGTACTCCTGTTCATCTAAACCAAACTTCATTGAGACTTAAGAGCCCGTAATGTTAGCTGTTGTTGAACTCGAGCCCATTTTTTTAGCTGAGGTTTTCCATGCCAGTTCAACACAAAACTCGAACCTTTGAATGGCGGCATCACGGGCAATCCTCTGTTCAGAATCCTTTTTGCAAGTTTTATGAAAATCGATAGCTTCGGAAAGGGAGTGGAGGGCTTTTTCATACTCAGAAACTGAAACGGCCATCGATCCCCTCAAAAGTAAGCCTGACTAGAGTAAACTGGCGGGGTGGACGGGACTCGAACCCGCGGCCTCCGGCGTGACAGGCCGGCGTTATAACCAACTTAACTACCACCCCGCAAAAGATGGCGTGATTAGGAATCTTTGGTTATAGGAAAGGGATTCCAAAGTTTCAACAGGATTCTCAGAGAGCCTTGAGAAATTAAAGCTGGATAAGCCCAAAAACGCGGCGCTTCTTCAACCAATGGAGGGACACCGCGCAAAATTCGGAGCCATTCTGTTTTAAAAACAGATCAAAATCTGTCGCTGCCCACCGCTTCTCTGTTCGGGAACTCGAGTCAGGACAGCGGCCTGAACGGCACTCATGTCCTGGCCCGATTTTGGACAATGAACAATGTCGTAGGGTCCGGCCTCTTCTAAGAGGGGAATGCCCCCCATCTCCACCTCTCGGCGGAAGGCCTCACCACTAAAGAGCATGGCCCAGTGACTGCCCAACCGTGAGGGGTCTTGATGCGCGAGGACCACCCCTTCAGGCAAGTGAGTCTCAGAGCCTGGCTCACCTTTTTGGGGCATGAAAAACACCGCCCTTATCTGCAGGGGAATTATTCTCTCATCTAACCTTTCTTGAATTTCCACCCCCACTTTTAAAAGTTTTAAGTGGAAGGTGAACTGCCCTAAAGAGGGGCTGTACTGAACCTCAGAGACAAGGCGGTGATGCCCCCAAGCCTCTCCAGGCCTTGCATAGAGGAACTTTCGCGCCTCTAAAAGATAGCTCTCTGTGGACTCAGCCTGGGAGTCCTGAGCAGAGCCTAAGCGACTTAAGCTCTGAGCACAGCTCAGATGCTCCGGAGTCAAATCGACTCTCGCCCACGCAGTGCTGAACATTGGGCCCATTGCTGCAACCAAAGTCATTGCCAAAATATAAAAGATTCGCATTCACCCCGCCTTTGCTGAATCTTAACCCCAGCCCCAAGTCCTCTCACTTGCGCCAATTAGCGTCAATAATCGACCGTCCACCCTGTAAAAAGCACAGCAAATGCGTCGCATCTGCTGGCCTTTAGCTATGATTTATGGATAAAATTTCACAAGATGAAATTAAAGTCTTCAGATCAAAAAAAATTGGCTCAGGACTTTCTTGCGGGCTTCTACTCCAAGTTGGGCCGCGAAGAGGAACTGGCTGATCTAGACCCACAACTCAGCGAGGCTCTCAAGGAAATCAGCCTGCAGCACAGTCAAGATCTACTGACAAATCTCTGGGTGAACTTTTCTTGGCCTTCTTTGCAAGACATCTCCTACAGTGCAGGAGAGAGACTGGCTCACCTATGGCTGGAAGACGGCCCAGACAGAATGGCGGAACCTGGATCTCATTTGCGCAAGCTATGGCACGAACTGGCGGTGGACTTTCATAGAAGCAACTACTGGAACTTTCCCCAGCAGGAGAGCGATCCTGTCCTCCCCGTCGACGAAAAGGCTTTGCGGGAAAAAGAGGGGCTTAGTTATATTTGGATGGCGCTTCAGTCGCTGATCTTTATGAAGGTGATTATTTTGGTCTTTGGCGTTCGCTTTTCCAATGAGCCGAATCTGCAGAACGCCCTGGTGTTTTTTAGTGTGCTGTTTTTGGCCTTTGGTGGCCTGTTCTTTTTTGCCTATCGCTGGCGCAAGCGCTCAAGCTAAAGGCTTAACTACCCCTCACAAATCAACGGCTGGCCGACTCTCCGACGAGGGCTTTGATCTTTTCCACTATTTCTGAAATGGCTGTCCCCGGACCAAAAACAGCGGCCACCCCTGACTTCAAAAGATCCTCAGCATCCTCCTGAGGGATAATGCCTCCAACAAAAATCGGCTTGCCCAGTTGCTTCTGGACCATGAGCTCCTGGATGGCCTTTACCAGTGGGGCATGGGCTCCGGACAAAATGGACAGCCCCACGATATCGACATCTTCCTGAAGAGCGGCTGTAACAACCATCTCCGGTGTTTGATGAAGACCAGTGTAAATCACCTCAAAACCTGCGTCACGAAGACCCCTGGCCACCACCTTGGCCCCTCGATCGTGTCCATCCAAGCCGGGCTTAGCAATAAGAACTCTGATTATATTTTGCATTGACCTGAAGCCTACACTGACAATACCTATGGAGTAAACAGCAAGGAGCACCACTATGACAGATTTTTTCCCCGCTTTGACCCAACTCAGCGACGACGAAAAGGCCTTCCGCGAAGCCATCAGGGATTTTGCCCAAAGTGAGATCAAACCCCTGGTCAGCAAAATGGACGAGGCCGCCCAGATGGATTCAGGACTTGTAAGGCAGTTTTTTGAGATGGGTCTGATGGGCATTGAGTCTCCAGAGGAGTATGGAGGGGCAGGATCTTCTTTTACGATGGCCTGCCTGGCGGTGGAAGAGATCGGCCGCGTCGACGGCTCTGCAAGTGTGTTGATTGATGTGCAAAACACTCTTGTCACCAATGCTTTTTTGCGCTGGGCCAAGGATGAGCAAAAGAAAAAGTACCTCCCCCGTCTGGCTCGGGAATGGGTGGGAGCCTACGCTCTGTCTGAGAGTAGCAGTGGCTCTGATGCCTTTGCCTTAAAGTTGCGAGCTGAGGACAAGGGCGACAAATACGTCCTGAATGGTCACAAGCTGTGGATCACCAATGCCAATGAGGCCCAGTTGTTTTTGGTCTTTGCCAATCTGAATCCTGAACTCGGCTACAAGGGAATCACCGGCTTTCTTGTGGAGAGAGACTTTCCTGGTTTTTCTGTCGGCAAAAAAGAGGACAAATTGGGCATTCGCGCAAGCTCCACCTGTGAGCTGATTTTTGAAAACTGCGAAGTGCCCAAGGAAAACGTCATCGGTGAGGTCGGCAAGGGCTACAAGATTGCCATTGAAACTCTCAACGAGGGACGGATTGGCATTGGAGCCCAGATGCTAGGCATCTCCCAAGGGGCCTATGAGGCCACATTGGAGTACATTAAGGGCCGCGAGCAGTTTGGCAAGAGCCTAAGCCAGTTTCAAGGGGTTCAGTTTCAACTGGCTGAAATGCGCACTCTTTTAGAGACGGTACGGCTGATGGTCTACAATGCCGCTCGGCTCAAGGATGCCGGACAGGACTTTGTCAAAGAAGCGGCCATGGCGAAATTGCATGCCTCCAGAGCTGCCGAGAAGATCTGCTCGGTGGCTGTAGATCTCTTTGGTGGCAATGGTTTTACCCGTGAGTACCCAATTGAGAAATTCTATCGCGATGCCAAGATCGGGCAGATCTACGAGGGCACTAGCAATATGCAGCTTCAGACGATTGCCAAGATGGAGCTGGGCTAAGTGGGACTGCAGGATTGGGACTGCAGGATTTAACCTAGGTTATGCGACTATGGCAATGGGGAGACTGTGCGCAGGCAAAGTTGGCTTCACTCTGATGTGGCTGACCTTAGTTTGGCTCACTCTCTCCGGCCAGGCTCTGGCCTTTGAAGCCCTGCCACAGTTTCGCGGCCTGACTCCTCACCAGGCCCGATCCCTAGATCGACCTGAGGCCTTGGACTCAGAGTACTCCTCTGATCACCTCACCTATCAAAAGCCTTTGGAGTGGGAAAGGCTCTGGCTCTCCCAAGATATTGTCTTTGATCTGTCCACAGGCTCTCTGGACGGCAGACACTTTCAGACCGAAGATCGCCTCAAGTTGCAGCAAAGCCTTTACCTTGACCTCCTTGACTTCCGCTTTACTTACCTCTCTCAGTCAGACCTGGAGGAGCGGGTTGAGCACCACGTGATGGAGCTGCTCTTTTCTCCTTTTCAGCTCTGGGGGGGCCATCAGGCGCTGGCCCCTTTGGGGATCTCCCTCTATGGGGAAACCGCCCTTTACAAGGCTGAAAACAACTTTGGACTAGCCCTGGTTTACCGCCCCCCTCAGGCTGAACACCGCCTCTTTGCCAACTTTCCCCAATTTGCCCACAACAAGCGCCACACCGATGTCGACTTTTTTGATGATGGGGCGGAGGCCCGGGCCTATGGGCTCTATGGGCACTGGTGGCACAGACAGAACTTTCTGCGCTACACGCTTCGCTATGAGCCCAGGGCTCGCTGGATATTCCCCCAAGACTCTGAGGAGTACCACTACCTGCGCCAACACGCCTCACTGTGGTGGCAGTGGGAGGTGAAAGAGTCGACCTTCTGGGCCGGAAGAGCACAGGTTGATTCCAAGCAAGAGGGCAGGGACAGCTTGGATGAGTCGACTCCTATCGACTCTGAGAGCATTACGCGACGGCGACTTCTCCTTCAATCTCAACTCCGCCACTGGTGGAGGGGCCTTGAGTGGACCTGGGGGCTCAGCTACTATGAACGGCGATGGAGACCTCTTCTGAATCCTGATATCTTACAAAGGGATCTTATGCCCCATTTTTGGCTGGCCCTTCCCGAGAAGTCGGGCTCGGTCCTGTCTCAGACCTGGAGTTTTGGACTGGAGATGACTCACCACCGCCGTAACTCTCTAGCCAATGAGTACAGATTAAATATCAAGTATGCCCTCGACTTTCATCAAGGCCAAAGTGAGATGAATTTTTTGTTTACCTTTGACCTGGACGAGTTTGGCACAGAACGCACCTGGGAGGGTGGGGCCATCCAGTTTCGCAGCTATTTTTAACTGAGACAGATTCAAACTGTTGAAGTGTTGCCACTCAAATATGTCTCGCTTTGAGAATCTTGACGATTCTGTTTGGTCCTCTCTCAACAACTCAGTTAAGATGAAAGCATGAAACACGGTACGTT
>SKYF01000185.1 GCA_007128005.1 Bdellovibrionales bacterium | reverse complement strand
CTCGAGCCGCATTGGTGAAGGCATAGCGTGTTCCCGCCCGAACCCAAACCTCCACAGAGGTCAGCACTAAAATTTCAAAGGCGTACTCACGGCTTGGGGGGCAGCCCCCGGGGATGTCCACCCAGCTCTGCCCCTGATCCAATGAGTACTGCAGTCCGTTGGAGCGAATGTCACAGGTTCCTCGGACCACAAAGCGACTGGTGCTGGTGGAGAGATTTGCCATGGACTCACCCATAATGGTCGGCATGGCTGTGACAATGATCTCACGCACTTGAGGGGGAGAAGACTTGCTGCAAGAAACAGAACTCACCCCCAGCAACAAAACAACAATTGTTGCTACCAGCCCTGGCCGAATCTTGATGTCTTCTCCAAAAAAACTCTTCATTTCTCCTCACTAAAAACGCGATGAATTCAATGGCTAATCTATCGACAGCTCAAGTCAAAAACTTGAGAGGGGTGCTGTTTCAATCTGGCCCAAAGTGGCGTTTCAATTTGAGAGGAGCCCAAAGCAAAATCAAGGCTTCTGGGAAGTATTAAGGGTTTAGAAGCCAAGCAGAGTTTTGAATAAGAAATGTTAATTATTTCTTAGGGGTCTAAAATTCAGCCACCCTGTCTCAGGCTGAGACAGCTCGGCATAATACAGATCCAATTGGAGTCTCACTTTAAAACAGGTGCAAAATCTCAAAAAGAGTGTCAACAGCAGCCAGTGCAGTGATGTCCGAACTGTCGTAGGCAGGGGACACCTCCACCACGTCGGCACCCACTAGATTTTGAATTTTTAAGGCTCTAAAAATTCTCTGGGTCTCATAGGTCGTCAAACCTCCGACCACGGGAGTCCCCGTGCCTGGGGCATAGGCCGGATCCAGGCAGTCGATGTCAAAGCTGATATAGGTGGGGCCGTCAGCAAAACTCGGCAAGCTCGCTACAAAGTTCTCCAGCCCCTTAGTTCTCACATCATCGACCGTGCGCACATCCACTCCGTGTTGTCGAACAAAGTCCAAATCCTGACCTGAGGCCAAAGGTCCGCGAATACCAATCTGTAAACTTCGCGTTGAATCAATGAGCCCTTCATTGACCGCATGGCGGAGAAAGGCTCCATGGTGGTACTCGCAACCCCAAGCCGCAGGATAGGTGTCCAAGTGGGCATCAAAGTGAATGAGGTTGAGCTTTTGTCCTTGGGCCTTATAGACCGAACGCAGTAAAGCCAAGGTGATAGAGTGATCCCCCCCGACAGCGACAAAGCGCTTGCCAAGAGACGTCAGCTGCGAAAAAAAATTCTCTATGCGCTGGTAAGTTTGCTCCTGGTCGATGGGCACTGTGGGACAGTCTCCCACATCCGCCACCTTGAGCCTTTCAAACAACTCCACCCCACGCCCCATGTGAAAGCCCCGTCCCAACGAAGAGGCCTCACGAATTCGGCTGGGTGCAAACCGAGCTCCTGGCCGATAGGAAACAGCTCCATCGTAAGGCACACCAGCAATAGCCACTTCATAGTCCGATTCAACACTCACATGGGGGAGACGAAAAAATGTCTTAATCCCAGAAAACCTGGGAAACTCACGACCGCTGAGAGGTTGGTATTGCTGTGACATATTAAAAGTTTATAGATCGAACGAGGCCTGTTGGCCAGCTCTTTATGAAGGCGCTCATAAGCTCCGCTAAAATCTTCCCGACCGGCGTCCCGCCCACCAGTGAATCTGACCTTGACCGTCAACAGTTTTAAGGCCGAAGGGCTCGCGCTGATCACTGAGAGAGGCCAGTTGGCGCACTTTTGCTCCGGGTTCGACAAAGCGGCGTTTGGACACCACCTCGGAGAGGACAAAGTCAATGTCTGCAGACTTTAGCTCGCCAACAATCCAAGTGAGGCTCTGCAGGGAGGCCTCACCGGAAGGCTCCCCCCAAAGGAGAATTTCCACCAGCTGCCGGCCGGCCATCTCTCGGTAGCGAAGGGCCACCCACTCCACTTGCTCTCCCCGAATGGGCATATCGACCAGACCTCGCCAAGTCCCATCACTGATTACAATCGTCTCGGCTCGAAACTGAAGGCGCAAAGGCCCCTGTTGCAAAAGGCACTCCTTGGCCTTCAGCTCGGAAGTCGAACAGGCCAGAGCCTGACCTATCTCTCCACCACCGACAGTTGAACCAGGCCAACTCATCAGCACAACACCTAAAGCTGCGGCCCATCGAGGGAAAGAAAAAGTAAAAGTGGAGAGTCTGTGTTGAAGTCGCATATTCCTGACCATCGGCAAATCACCTTGAAAATTAAAGTCCAGGGAGTTACTTCAGAGAGATGGGCCAGGAACTCAGAAAAAGCCTTACAGACTTAATGACTTGGTATGAAGCGAACAAGAGGGACTTACCCTGGCGCCAGAATCGGGACCCCTACCGCATTTGGATCTCTGAAACCATGCTTCAACAGACCACCACACGAGCTGTCATCCCCTATTTCGAAAAGTTTCTCACTCAATTCCCCACTTTATATGATTTGGCCCGGGCGCCCTTAGAACAGGTCCTGTCCCACTGGGCAGGACTGGGCTACTACTCTCGGGCCAGAAATCTGCATCGATCCGCCCAGGCCCTAGTTGCCGCCGGTGGATTCCCAGAAAACTTTGAGAGCTTAATGGAGTTTCCAGGCTTTGGTCCTTACACCTCTCGGGCTGTGGCGGCCCTGGCCTTTGGTCAAGAGGTGGGGGTGATTGATGGAAATGTCATTCGGGTGCTCTGTCGCTACAAGGGGTGGCCTGTGGCCTGGTGGAAAAGCTCAGAGAGAAACAAGCTGCAGACGGAAATTGACCTCTGGGCTCAACAGGGCTTTTGTCCTGCAACCATCAATCAGGCGGTCATGGAGTTGGGGGCCAGTCTGTGCAGCCCCCAAAGGCCCAGTTGCTTTCAATGTCCCCTGAGAACAAACTGCAAGGCGGAAAAGATGGAGAAGCCGGATCATCTCCCGCTCAAAAAGCCGCGACGACAGAGTGAAATCTGGCTATGGGAGGTGCAACTCTTTTCCCACCAAAATCACTTCGCACTGATCCCAAACACCTATGCTCCCTTTTTGCGTGGGCAGTGGATTTTTCCCGGTCAAGTCCAACAGCTCAACTCCAAGCCAAAGTCTTATGATTTTCGTCACAATATCACCCATTATGATATTTTCGTGACCCTTGTCTCACCTCAGCCTACAATGGAATCTGTGGTTGAAGCAGAAGGACAATGGATCCGACCAGAAGAACTGTCTTTATGGAATCCAGCTTCTCTTTTGAAAAAAACCCTCAACGCCAAGGATGGGAAAGAAGCAAAGTGCGAAGCAGAACACTGGGTCTAGGCTTAGTTGTGATTTTTGGCTTGGGCTGCCAGCTCAGTTGCCAGAATTTCCGTTCAAAGACAGCAGGAGAATTGCCTCCTCAACCTCCTAGGGGTTATAAGCCCGCTCCCCTTCAACTCTTAGGGGAGTTAGGAGAAAGTGAACAGCCTCAGTTCTCCCCGGATGGTCAGCGACTGCTCTTTATCAGTCGCAACCGCCCTCAGCACCGCAACTCACAAGTCTACGAGTACAACTTTCAGAGCCAACGCCAAAGACGGTTGACCTTTCAGGATGGGGACCTGACGTCTCCCAGTTATCACCCCCGCAAGGATCAACTGCTGTATTCCAGCACAACAGATGAAATCAAAGAGGATCCCGCTTATCTCAAGCAGACCCTGAGTCGCTTGGCCGCCCGAACAGATCCAGAACCCAAGACTCCTGAGGAGCCCATATTGACTCACCCTTGGAGCCATCAGCCCTTTGAAATTTATATCAGTGGTTTTAGGGGTGAAAATATTCAGCGGCTGACACACTCTCCAGGCTTTGATGCCCATGCGGATATGCACCCACTCAAGGATGAGTTTGTGTTTAGCTCTCTTCGCTCAGGAGTTCTGCAAGTCTATCGACAGGAGCTGGGACAAAGGCGTGCCCAACCCCTGCGCCCCTCTCCTGACCACCATCAGTTAGAGCCCCGCCACTCGCCTTCTGGTGAGCAGCTGCTCTTTGTTGAGATGAGTAAAGACATGAAAAGCAGCCAGATTTTTCTACAGAAAGAACCCGGTGCGGAATTTGAGCCCCTAACAGAAGGGCCCTTTATTCACTGGAATCCAGGCTTTAGTCCAGATGGAAGAAAAGTCCTTTTTAGCTCCAACCGAGGAGATGGAAGGACCTTTGAAATCTACAGCTTGGAGATCGCCACAGGCTGTTTAAAGCGCTTGACCTACAGCCGCGATAATCAAACCCACCCCCATTGGAGCCCAGATGGAGAGAAAATCGCTCTGACTGCAGATACAGAGGGGCGACCCCAAATTTATCTGATGGCCTACCGTCCTCCAAAAAACTGTGATGCCCACAAAGAAAGTCAAGCCAATGAAGATTAAGCCAATGTCAAATCTCTGGATATTTGTCTTTGGACTCGGATTGACTTTGATAGCAGGGCCAGTTCAGTCTCTGCCTCGACCGACCTCTTCTGAACCTGGACAGTTTGTATCTCCCAAATTGGGCTTTCGCATCTCTGCTGGCAACACAGCTTGGCTTCATGAAGTGCCGCCCAAATCCATTCCCAGTATTGCCACCATTTACAAAGCTCCCCAGACTCAAAATGGGGTTCAGGCCGCCTTCACTGTGCGGGTGGATCGCTTGGATAAATCCTTGTCTCTAGCGCAGTATGTGCGTCGCTTTATGCAAGACTATCATCGCTTTGGCTTTGATGTCCTACAGTCTCAAAGGGTCAACATTGAAGGCCAAGATGGCTTTTTAATAGACCTCATCAACCGAGATGCCGAAAAGCAGCTCAGGCAAATTGTCTTGGTGAAGGACAAAACCGCGGTGATTCTCACCTGCCGCGATCAGCAGGAGAGTTTTAACCACAGCTTAAGAGCCTGCAATGAGATCGCTCGCCAGTTTCGTTGGCTTTAAAGCGCTTCTACTGACCAAAGATTTTTTTGAAAAAACCAGTCACTTTCTGTCCCAATGAACCAGCAGCCACTGAAGCAGGTGGAGCGGCTCCCTGAGCCGCAGCAGGTCGGCGTTCAGACCTTGGCCTTTGCCCTGATCCACTGCCGCGCTGATGGCGCTGAACACTGCGCTCCGGCCTTCGCCGAGAGCGTCTTTTTTGAGACCCCTGGTGCTTCTCATTGGACTCCTGGCTTTTGTCGCCAGCTCTCTTCTCAGAGTCACGTCCTGGTCTGCGCCTAGAGGAGGACCTATCTCCACTCTGGGCACGAGAGCCCTCCTCCCGCCCTCCAGACCGTCCTCCGGGTCGTCGTCCGGTTCGTCCTCCACCTCCTGAGCGCCCTCCTCTGTTGCCACCCAAAGGCCGAGCGGGTCGGGCCCCTCGAGAGGTCCCAGCAGTCCCATTTCCAGCACCAGCTCGGGCCAGCCTCTCAATGTCCAAATCTGAGGGAAAGGCCACAAACTCGGTGACAATGTCTCCATCATCTAACCAAGCCACATTGACCTTATGATCTAAGTACTGCTCAACTCGAGCCAGAGCATCTACATCCCGATCAGAAACCAAACTGTAGGCCCGTCCCTTGTGTCCTGCTCTGCCTGTGCGACCTATCCGGTGCACATAGTTTTCTGGGTCATCGGGAAGTTCAAAGTTGATGACCATGTCCACACCTAAAATGTCCAGACCACGAGCTGCTAGATCTGTGGCCACAAGAACATTGCTCTCATTTTCACTCTTGAACTGCTCAATCACTCGATTGCGTTGAGCCTGGGTCAACAGGCTGGAGATTCCCATGGCAGGAATGCCGTTTTTATTCAGAAAGTGAGCAATTCTCTCCACATTGCGCTTAAAGTTGGAAAAGACAATCACCTGCCGGGGCTGATCCCTGCGCATCAAAGAGAGCAAATAAGCCGGTTTGTCTGCCTGGCCCACATGAAAGATCTCATCTTGTACATTCTCAGCTTTAGGCTGGTCCTTGCTGACGTTGACCTCCACAGGCTCGGCCCCAAACTGATAGGCCACATTCAAAACATCAAAGTTTAAAGTGGCACTGAAGACCAAAAATTGGCGCTCTCTGGGGATGCGGCTCAGGATGTAACGCATATCATCCTTAAAGCCCATATCAAACATCCGGTCAGCTTCATCAAAGATCACCGCTCGAACCTGTCTGAGATCCACGATGTGCTCTTTGTAGAGGTCAATCAGCCGGCCTGGGGTCGCAATGACGAACTCAACTCCCTCTGCCATGGCGGCCTTTTGCCGATCATAGGAGGTTCCACCATACACAGAAACAGACTTCAGCGAGGTCCCCTTGCTAAATTGCTGGGCTGCCTCGTACACCTGCTCGGCCAATTCCCGCGTGGGCACCAAAATAAGAACGAAGTTTTTTTTCTTCCAATCTGGAAAGTAGCGATGCGCCGGGAGATCCTGGGGATCCTGGGAGCGCAACACTCGATCAATCAGCGGCAGCAAAAAGGCCGCTGTTTTACCCGTTCCCGTTTGAGCGAGGCCCGCCAAGTCCTTCCCCTCCAAGAGAAGGGGTATAGAGGACGCTTGAATAGGAGTACATTCGGAAAACTTTGCTTCTTCCACCCTTGCCATCACCTGAGGGTGCAGATCCAATTCAGAAAACTTCACAGATCACCTTTCTGGAGAATTTGACACTACGAGTCCATGCTCTGCGGCTCTCAATTATAGTCTTCGTTTCTAGAAAGTCAAAGACCGCCTTTAGAGGCCGCCCAACTTGCCTCCCTTGCCAGCCCCCAGAGGTGCTATTCCTGCAAAAATTGCCCAAGCAGCCGAGAAAATTCCTCCGGCTGGTCCGCATGCACCCAGTGACCTGCCCCTGGGATTTCAACCCCCCGGATAAGGTGATTGGCCTCTAGCATGCGCTGGTAGACGTCCAGTGGCAAGGTCTCGGAGACCTCTCCTCGAACCAGCAGTGTGGGCATCTGCAGGGCCACGACTTCCTCCCAGCGGGACTGAGCCCTCCCCTGCTCTAGAGCCTGTAAGATCCCCTGCTTAAAAAAGCGCCAGTCGTAAAGGCCCGAATCCTTCTTTTTCTCTATATTGGTGTAGAGATATTGGGCCAAAGCCTCCGGATAGGACTGCAACAAAAAGCTTTTGGCCTCCTCGCGAGAGGAAAAGGGTGTCGGCACAGAGGATATAATATGGTGAATTTGCTGATCAGACTCAGGAGAAAGCTCTGGCCCTATATCGACCAAAACCAACTTGAGCACTCGGTCGGGAGAGTGGGAGGCAAAATTGAGGGCGTTTCTCCCTCCCAATGAGTGACCAACCAGGTAAACTCTCTCCCACCCGAGCTCATTGAGGATTTGCCTCAGATCCTCGGCAAAATCTTCCGGCGCATAGCCTTCCGAGGGCTGAAAGGAGCGCCCATGCCCTCGCTGATCATAGGTCAAAATATGGTAGTTCGGCTCAAAATCCGGAACAATTCGACGCCAATTGTGGCCAGCCCCCATGAGACCATGGAGAAAAACCAGCTTGGGTCCTTGCTCATTTCCTGTTATTTGATAGTGAAAGTGTTGCAAATGGCTCATGGCCATTGAGATATCCCAAAATGGAAGAAGATGCACCGTTGAAAAAATCACAAGCCAAACCTCAACTCCAACAGACTTGGATTGATTCCCATGCCCTTGGAATCGTGAAAGCTCTTCAGCGCAAGGGTCATGAGACTTACCTTGTTGGTGGCTGTGTTCGAGATTTGCTCTTAGGCCATGAGCCCAAGGACTTTGATATTGCCACCTCTGCCTACCCCAATGAAGTGCGCAAAATCATTCCCCACTCCTACGTCATTGGAAAGCGCTTTCGTTTGGTCTTGGTCAAGAGAGATCAGAACCAGTACGAGGTGGCCACCTTTCGGCGCGATCTCAAGGAGCATGAGAGTCGCGAAGATCTCAATATTGAAGGGGACAACATCTTTGGCAGCCCCGAGGAAGACGCTTTGCGACGAGATTTTACCATCAATGGACTGTTCTATGATCCAGTTGAGGACCAACTGATTGATTACTGCGAGGCCTCTCAAGACCTAGAAAACCGCTGGATCCGCATGATTGGCGACCCCTGGCTCAGGCTGAGAGAAGATCCCATTCGGATTTTGCGCGCCATCCGGCTGGCTCACAAGCTGGACTTTTCGCTGGTGCCGGACTTACGTCGGGCCATGCAGGAGACAGCAGGAGACCTGAAGTTAACCGTCCTGCCTCGACGCCGCGAGGAGCTTTTAAAGATTCTACGTCTTAAAGACCCCGCTCTTTGTTTTTTGGAACTCTATGATCTGGGGATCCTCGAACATATCTCCCCTCAGCTTCATGAGCTTCTGTCAGATTCGGACCAAGGAGAGCGCTTTTTACAAACACTCAGTCAGATTCACTCTTTCCCCATTGACACTCAAAACCCCCTCGAGCTCTTTGCCCATTTGCTCTACTCTGTGGTCCGCGCCAGCCTAGACCCTGAAGCCGCCAAAAGCTTTCACAGCCGAGACATCCTGGAGCATCCCATGCTGGCCCCGCTTATGCGAGACCAGTTGGGATTATTTAAATATGAACAACATTTAATTGCCAAAGCCCTCCATATGGAGCCTCTGCTCAAAAAGCGCGTGGATTTTGAGCGGCGAGGAGACCGACGCAAAATGGCTTTGCTAACGGCTGAGGGCTTTCCCTTAGCCCTTAGCCTGGCCCAAAAGGACTATTTGCTCTCCCCTTCAGACCTACACTTTTGGCTGCATAATTACTGGTCTGCCCAACCGCAGATTGAAGAAAAACGTGAATCAGAGAAGGGTCAGCGCCGTCGTCGACGACCACGAGTAAGAAAAACTAAAGACAAAGCGGCTCCTGAGCAGTAGTATATAAGAATAAAGAGGAATAGATACAGGTTAAGAGGTGCCCCATGAGTCCTTCAATTTGGCAAATTTTATTGGTTGTGGCTATTGTCATTCTCCTATTCGGCCCAAAGCGAATTCCTGGACTGGGCAAATCCCTGGGCGAAGCCATTCGTGGATTTAAAAAGGGGCTCAATGAGGACAGTGAGATTGATGTCACCGACTCCTCAAAAAAGGAGCAGATTCACGAAGGGGGTCAAACCCAGGCTGAGAGCTCAGAAAAAGCCAAAGACAAGCAGGGATTATGATACGTAGGATGGACCTTTTTCCAAAAAAAATTAAAAAAGCCATTGACCCTTGGGAATTCTAAGGCTTCAATTTCATCAACGCTATTAAAGCACAAATAACCAACAACCATGATTCCACTACGGGGGAAAACAACATGAACAAAGCGGAACTGATCGAAAAAATCTCAAAAGAAACCAAAATGACAAAAGCTCAGACTGAGCGTATGTTGGACTGCACTCTTGATGTTATCAAGAAGTCCGTAAAAAAAGGTGACGAAGTCAAGTTGGTTGGATTCGGAACCTTCACAAAAGCCAAGCGTAAGGCTCGCACTGGACGCAACCCTCAGACTGGAAAAGCCATTAAAATTCCAGCTGCGTGGCACCCTAAGTTCCGCCCTGGATCTGAGTTCAAGCACATGATCCGCTAAGCATGATTGATAAAATCTTGTGATTAAAAAAGACCTGTCTAGACGATGGGTCTTTTTTTTTGATAGGAACTGTTCGATGAGCACACAGCCAAGCCTAAAGACCATTGCCGTGATGACAAGCGGAGGAGATGCTCCGGGGATGAACGCAGCCATTCGCGCTGTCGTTCGACAAGGAATCTCCAGCGGCCTGCAAATTAAGGGTATCTCTAATGGCTATAAGGGAATGATCCAGGCTGAATTTTGTGACTTAAATGCAGGCTCCGTCGCCAATATTCTCCAGCGTGGTGGAACGATCCTCAAATCTGGCCGCTGTCCTGATTTCCTCAAGCCAGAGGCCCGAAAAAGAGCCGCGGAAAATTTGCGTAATTCGGGGGTCGAAGGGCTCGTCTGCATTGGGGGGGACGGATCCTTTCGTGGAGCTCAGCTTTTGCACGAGGAGCACCAAGTCCCAGTGATTGGAGTTCCAGGCACCATTGACAATGACCTCTTTGGTACAGATTTCACCATTGGCTATGATACGGCCGTCAACACAGCCCTCGATGCCATTGATCGGATCCGCGACACTGCCGCCAGCCATGACCGACTGTTCATTGTGGAGGTCATGGGCAGAGAATCGGGTTTTATTGCCATTGATGTGGGTGTGGCCGGGGGAGCTGAGGCCGTCTTCATCCCCGAAAGCCCCATCACTCCTGATCAAGCGATTCAACAGATTCAAAAGGGAATGGCTCGTGGAAAAATGAGTAGCATCCTAGTGGCTGCGGAAGGCCAAAAGCCTGGACGAGCTTATGACTTGGCCGAGGCCATTCGCAAGCGATCCGGCTTTGAGGCCAAAGTTTGCATTCTGGGACACATTCAAAGAGGTGGGTCCCCCACAGCGGCTGACCGAATTCTTGCCAGCCGCCTGGGAGCCGCAGCAGTCACTTCACTTATTCAGGGACAGACCGCGGTCATGCTGGGTCTACAGTGGCAGAAAGTGGTAGCTACCCCTCTTGTCGACACCTACACTCAACGCAAGCCCATCCCTAAAGATCTTATTGCCCTCAGTCACGTTCTAGCCTCTTAAGATCTATTAGCGCTTCAGATTGATCACCTCAGCCAAGAGCTCGTCGGTAGTGGTGATCGTCTTGGCATTGGCCTGAAAACCCCTTTGGTTTTGAATCAGGTTCACAAACTCTCGGGCCAAATCCACCGTGGAGCGCTCAAGTGATTTTGCCATTAGGTTTCCTCGGCCCGCATGACCTGGTTTTCCAAAAGCCGGAGATCCAGAGTCATTGGCTTCCTTCATACGGTTGTTACCCACTTTAAAGAGGGCTTCGGGGTTCTCGAATCGAGCCAAAGCAACTTGCGCCAGATCCTGAGTCAAACCATTAGAGTAAAGAGCCGTCAACACGCCCCTATCATCAAAGGAGAGGTTGGTGATCGTTCCTGCAGAGGCCCCATCCTGTTGCCAGCTGATCATATCTGAATCCCGACCATACTGCTTGGTGCCTACAAGCCCGTTTCCACCCTCGGCAATGGCGTCCCCAAAGTTCATTTTGATCTGTTGGTTTTGCAAAGCTCCTCCGGCAAAGTTGAAGGCTGAACGAGTGATCTGCTGGCTCTCAAGTTTTCCATCCACCGTGAAAGTCAACCGACCTGATACGACCTCAGCCAAATTCCCGTCGGGAGCCCCGACCACTTGGTTTCCATCTGTCATCCCTCTGTATTCCCAGGTTCGGTCTGCCACTTTGTTAAAAAACATGGAAACGAGGTGCTTGTTTCCTTGGGAATCATAGATCTCTATGCCTGTTGTGTAATGAGAGGTGTCAAAAGGATTTTGGGGATCAAAGGTCTTGGTGGGCTCCACTCTTGAGTCTAGATTGAGATCGAGATTGATTTGAGTGGTGGCGCGAGCAGGAATCAGTGCCCGGGGGAAGCGGATGTCTTCGAGCTTATTGAGAATTGTTCCCCTCTCGTCAGCGGCAAACCCCTGCACCCGCTGATTGTCGTTGGTCACCAAAAATCCTTCTCTATCAAAGTGAAAAGACCCATCTCGCGTGAAGGACTCCCCATCTGAGCCCCTCAAAATAAAGTAACCATCTCCAGCGATTGCCAGATCCGTATCTTTTTCCGTCGCATCAATATTTCCTTGCACCAGGATAGGGTTGACTGCGCCAATCTTCACCCCACGTCCAATTTGGTTTCCACCAAGGATGCCCTTTAAACTCTTTCCAATAATGTCCTGAAACTCTGCTCGGCTCGACTTAAATCCAGTGGTGTTGGCATTGGCAATATTGTCACCAATAACACCCAAAGCTTCCCCTTGGGCAGCCAAACCGGATACACCGGTGTAAAGAGACGCAAGTATGCTCATATAAGACCTCCATGTCCTATGGAGGGGCCCCCTCAAAGAGGTCCAGCCCCTGGTTAATTAAATCACTACTGTGCTGTCAATATTGGTAAAAACATTCTCCTTTAATGAGTTTTTATCCATCACTGTCACCACAACGTTACTTTTAATATTCACAATCAATGCCGACTCATCCGTCAGGATAAGTGTCTCGCGAGCTCCTTTGGCCGAAGCCTTTTGTACGGCCTGCTCAATTTTTTGCAACTGATCTGCCCCAAACTGAACCCCCCGAAGCCGCATCCGATCCACCGCATGATTAGAAAACTTCAAGGAGGGCCCTGCTTGCACATCCACAGGGGCTGGGGCCGATCGCGGCGTCTGCAGGAGCAAGGCCTGCTTGAAGTCAGGCCCTTTTTTCTGGATAACAGGTCCCTTTTCGGCTCCTCTTTCAATGCCGGACCCGCTGACAGAAGGATGAGATGCGACTGGCTTTATACTCACTGGTCCCATCATCTCACCTTAACGCCCTGCTCAGTAAGTTGATTTATCAGCCCCCTGCTCACTCCCACTCCATCCAAAGCCACCGCAGAATTTTTATCTTCCCCTATAGGAAGATTTTGCTGAAGGGCCTTTTCCACCCCTTCGGTTTTTAGCAATTGGGGGTCCACAATGCTCTGAATGTCTGCCATACGAATCTGCTGTTCCCCGACCATCATGACAGGACCCTGTGGAGTGAAGTTGACGCCTGTGATCACCCCTTCAAAACGAGTGGACGCATGGACTCCAGCTCCATTGGATGCCTTGGCCTGAACCTCTGCTCGATACTCTCCAGGTCGCGCTACGGACCCATCATCAGCAAGCCCATTCCATGTGACCTGATTTCGCCCCTCACGCTGATTGGTAAAAACCATGGTTCTAACGACTTCGCCATCCTTGTCGAGAATTTTTATTTCCGCAGAGGCCGCACTTGCTGCCAAGTCATAGCGAATGGGATGACTTTGTCCCTGCTCAGACCTAAAAATCATCGCGGAATCCCCTGCGACCGCCTTACCAATCAGATTGAGCGAATCCATATTTCTATCAGGCTGTTGTGCCGAAGCTAGCTTACTTATCCCCTCGTCGATGTTGGCAAGCTTCTCAAGAGAGGTGAATTGAGCCAGCTGCGCTGCCATCTCATGACTCTGCAGGGGATTCGTAGGGTCCTGGTTTTGCAACTGAGCCAGGAGCATCTTTAAAAAAGCATCCTTGTCCATCGCATCACTGCCGACAGTGCGCAACTGCTTATTGGGATCAAGCCACTCGGGATTGGTTATCTGGTTAAGGATCTGATCCAAACTTCTATTGTTAAAGTGCTCCGCCCGATCTCTTGCACTCAGTATCTGTGTCACGTCACTCATCTCTCTGCTCCCCTTTTATGCGACCAAGTCCAGACGTTTGGCCATAGCCCGTTTTCGATCCCCTTGAATCGCAGCAATCATATCTTCGTTGTCGGCCGGATCTTGTATCTGAGATCTGTAAGCCCTAATCCCCGGCATATCTAAAAACCCTCTGCGAAAGGCCTGGTTTTCCTGTCGAAACTGCTCCATAAAGTTTTGTGCCGACTGGCGCTGTTGCTGCTCCTGAGGGTTATTGAAATCCTTAGCAGCCTCTCCAGTGTTTTCGACCTTGATTTGATCCACACCTATTTTTTGGGCCGCCAGGCTTGCCCTCAGATCCCCCAGACCATTCTCTAAAACTCTTTTGGCCTCAGCAGATTGAGTCAACATCTCCACACTGATCTGTCCATCCTTGCTGTGTACACGCAGATTCACTTCTCCCAAACCCTCAGGGTGGAGAATAACTTTGACTTCCCCTCCTCCCCGACGAGCGAGAAACTGAGCCTGGTTCAGGATCTCATTGACGTTAGACTGGCCCTCTGAGTCGGCAACCCGAACAGCAGACATCAGCATCTCAGGACCACGAACTGGGGAAGCTGTAGAAGATGTCTGAAGCTGGCTATCCACTTGAGGGGTCACCCCGCCGGTCATTAAAGTTCCTTCAGTTGAAGCCACTCCCCCCTGAGGCCGCTTGGCTTCCATCTGGCTGGGCGTTTGATCAACTGGATGCTGAGAAGCCACCATATTTTTTATATTGACCTCTAAGTCAGAGACCTTTTCATCCCCGTTCATCTCAACCAGCGTCGAGATATCAAACCCGTCTCCTGAAGAAGGCACTTCGCTAGACTTAAGCCCCGCGGCCATGGTCTTTTCCGTAGGCTGTCTGGAGGGCCCCCACTGTGGATCTTGAGCTCTCTCATTTCTGAGAGAATCCTCTTCAAGGTGAATGCCTTTGAGTGGCAGCTTTGCTGTCTCCAGGAGGTCTTGTCTGGGTTCAATGGGTTCAATGGGTTCAGTGGGCTCGGTGGGCTCAGCAAATTTGGGGAGTTCTCCGATCTCCTTCGTCTTGGCAGCCTGAGCTCCAGACTGTAGCTTTTTCTCAACAAAAAACTTCTGGCTCAGGTCTTCCAGAGATTGGTTGAGTTGACCTTGACGACGCTCCATCTGCATCATCGAAACAATTCCAAGCCCTCCCGCTCCATCGCCTAGGTAGTCCCTGATAGGCCGACCTGGGGTCGCATCAAAAAGCTCTGAAAAAATTTTCCGAGCCTCAGGGATTTTCTGCTCATCTAGACTCAAGTTTTCAACTAGCTGGTCGATGTGGTGATCAGAGGGCCTCTGATTTGCTGACAAACCCATTTGAGAAAAAGCAAGTTGCAATTCGTTGATATCCAGATCCAATTGACTTTTGGACTCGCGAATAAACTTATGGACAGCAGCTCTCTCACTTGCTGTCACTCGAACAGAGGGTTCCCCACTTTCCTCAGCCTGTGGGCCCGGGTTGAGATCCCTCTGTTCACCTCGCTCAGGCACCTGGAAGAAGTCTTCCGGCCCAGGCTGAGCAGATGTCGGTGGGTCCGAGGGCACCGAGTAAGATTTTGCCCCTGAACCCATGATGTCTAAAGATCCGAACAAATCCATTTGTTCTTTCTTCCTCTCGGCAGACTACCTCTTGTAGCCCGCAAACTTTTCCGTCAGTGACTGAGCCTTTTCTGGATCCAGTACATTCAAAATCTCGGCTGCATTCTGCCTTTTCATGCTTCCCAGTATCTCCACAGCCAAATCGTCGTTAAGGCTCGCTATTATTTGTGCCGCTTGTTGAGGTCTCATGTTTGAGTAGACTTCCACCAACCGATCCACTCGTTCCCTATCTGTTTCCACTCGATCCTTTAAGACCTCAGCAATCTGCGTGCGCATTTCCTCCAGTTGCCGAAGACGTCCATCAATCTCTCCCTTTTGCCTATGCAATTCCTCTTCCAACCTGTTGAGTTGCCTTTCCCGCTCGTCCAATTCGCGTTTTCGCTCTGCTAAACGACTAAAATGATTGATGTCTTCTAAGTTGTATTCTAAATCCACCTGAGGGCCAACCTCACTTTGGATGGCCGGACCTTGTGGAGGATTTTGCCGGGCTCCAGACTCAGGTGCAGATCTATTTTGCCCAGTGTTTGCCGCCTGCACGGAGCCTAACCAGCGGATTTCAACTTTCGCTGCCAATTGGTCCAAGATCTCAGGCCTGGAAGCAATCAGGGCCATACTGCCAAAAAGGATCAGACTCATGACAAAGGCCCCCCAGGGAAAAGGAGTTTTGGGCCGTGAAGCTTTGACCGGAGGTCTCGATGCCCTCTGCTTCGGTGGGGCCACTGAGCCCGCATTTCTTGCTTTGACCACCTTTGCCGCTTTAAAGAATTTTTCATATCCCTGGCTCACCGCAATTGACTCCTTTTTGCTCTCATAACGCTGATGTCGTCCAGCTCTTTGCTCTCCATTTTCCTCAGCAGAGCCCTGTGCTCTTGCCACTTTCTTTCCCTAAGAACATCCATAGCCTTGCGCTCTTTGGCGGCCTCCACCAAGACCTCCTGCTTGGCCTCCACTTCCATCATATGTTCACGGGCTGTCTGTCTCTCCCGGTGAATTTTAATCTCAAGCCCCTTCATATAGCTCTCTGCCTGCTGAATCCAATCCAGACTCCCAACTCTAGCCGACTTCTCAGCCTCAGCAATCTGCTGTCTAGTTTGTCTTATATCCCGGTAGCAGACCTCTATCCTTTCCAAACACTCATCTAACTGAGCTTTGGCCTGCAGGTACTCCCGTTGGGCCTCTGCCTCCACCTGTTGACGCTGCTTAAGTACTGCCTCCAAACGAAAGACAAACTTCATCTTCCTTGCCCCTATATCCTAGTAAAGTCCTCCAGAGCTTCCCATGTCTGATCCCAACTGGATCTGTCCTCGGTCTCCTGACGTAAGAAACTCTCAATTGGCTCGTGCAGTTGCACGGCTCTATCCAAGCGTGGATTGGCCCCTTTTTTATAGGCTCCAATGTGAATAAGGTCTTCCGCCTCCCGATAAACAGCTAGATTCTCTTTTACCATTTGGGCCAACTGTCTTTGCTGGGGACTGACAATGCTATCCATAACCCGGCTCGTACTCTGTAAAACATCAATGGCCGGAAAGTGTCCTCGATGCGCCAACCGTCGACTCAAGACAATATGTCCATCCGTGATGGACCTGACGGCATCCCCAATGGGATCGTCCATATCATCGGACTCTACTAAAACTGTATATAGACCCGTAACGCTGCCCCCATTTTCAAAAGAGCCGGCCTGTTCTAACAGCTTTGGCAGCAAGGAAAAAACACTGGGGGTGTACCCCTTGGAAGTGGGGGGCTCACCCACGTTGAGACCGATTTCCCTCTGAGCCATGGCCAACCGAGTGATTGAGTCCATCATCAATAGGACCTGTCTGCCCTGATTGGCAAAGAAGCCTGCAATTCGTGCAGCGGCAAAGGCCCCCCGAAGCCGCAACAGAGGGCTCTGGTCCGAGGTTGCCACAACAACCACTGACTTCTTTAGTCCCTCTTCCCCCAGATTGCGCATTACGAATTCTTTGACTTCGCGACCCCGCTCCCCAATGAGGGCAATGACGTTCACATCAGCCTGTGCCCCTCGAGACACCATTCCCATGAGGACTGATTT
>SKYF01000009.1 GCA_007128005.1 Bdellovibrionales bacterium | reverse complement strand
GCGAGAGAGAAAGAGCCCCTCTTCAGAGGATCGACGCCAATCCAAAAGGCTGTAGACTTCAAGGCTCTTGATCTCCTCCCAACGCATGGCACCAGGCTCCAGGATCCGTCCATGGAGAGCCTGGTCACAACTTCGGCAAAGCCACTTTTTAGGTGGCCAAGAGGCCCCACAAAGAGCACAGTTGCGCAAAGTCCACAGGATTTTATCTGAAATGAGAGGGAGCCAATGCATAGAGGTGACTACAAATACAAAGTGCAGGCCCAGCTCTTAGGCCTTTGAGCTTTTTCTGCCGTCCGGGCCCGGACAGTGGCTGTCCTTAGAGATTTATATCGAAAGCCGCAACGGGCCGAAAGAAATACAGCCCCTGGTAGGGACGAATCTCTCCGCCCAAAAGAGTGAGGCCCCCTTGAACTTCTAGCAAATTATTGCGCACAACAACTCCCACATCCCTGACGATCTCAGCATATCCACCCGTGTCAGCAGGGGGAGGGGACTGCGACCAAAAGTGTCGGCGGCCTGTTCGGGTGGTAAAGTACCTGGCAGTGATTTCAAAAGTGACGGACAAAACCCGGTCTGTTCCGGGATAGAGTTCAAACTCCTTGATTCGGAATCGCGAAAGTCCAGTAAAGGTCAGATCCGATTCACTTGGGGCCAGATCAATATTGTTTGCCCCTGGGGGGCCCGCAGTTTTGATGACTACAGCCCCAGCCCTCTGAAAAGGAGTCTGACCATTTACATCTGGGGTCTTAAAGTAGATGGCCGTGGCGTAAAACTCACTTAATCCCGGTCCCCTTGAGTGCTCCTGCTGAAAGCGCGCTATGGCATAATATTGACCCTGATTTCCAGGCACTACAGAGGCATCTATGTTGGCCGAGTCAAAGGGAGTGCCTCCGCCGGCTGCAATAAAACCTTCACTTAAGGTTGCGGGCTGGAAGAAATTTGCAGTATCGGCAATCGTCTGTAAGGAGCTGGCCAGGCCAAAGGTCCGGCGCAGATTGTAGGTGAGATTTAAAACCTCATACTCAGTTTGGCTCTTCTCATTCAGCACCAAAAAGCGGTGCTGAAGAATCGTCAGCACTGCCGCCATAATGCTGATCACCACTGACATCAGCGCTCCATAGAGAATCAGCTCCGTCAAAGAGACCCCTTTGTTTCCCATTCCTCTACTCATGGCTCTGGCTCCCCAGTCAATAGAACCACTTGAAAATATCGACTCACCGGCTGGGCTTGACAGGTAGCCTCAGACAAAAAGCTGGGGCAGAGGGCTATCTCCACACAAAAGTCCCTGGCCCCAGGTGCAACTCCGCTCTCACAGCGCTTGCACTGTGTATTTGTCCCTGCACAGGCCGTGGTATCCATCTCAGCATCACCCGTGAAAGGATTGGTCGTTTGGGCCACGGCCATAGAGCCCAAATGGGGGCGGGTGAATTGGGAGCGATCCAGCAAGGCCACCAGGGTCTCGGAGACCGGCCGCAGAGAGTCCGTCCAGTGGGACTCAAAGAGCTTGCGCATTTCAGCCACCTCCGCAAAGTGGGGGTGGTGGGGATTCTCCCTTCGCACCACCCGCAGGGGCCGGATATCACTGTGATGTCCAGGGGTTCCACTGGTGCTGTCCTGTCCCCAGCAATATCTCACGCCTCTGTCATCCTTCACACACCTGCTGCTATCATCCTGACCCGGGGGAAAGCAAAAGAACTTCCTCTGATTAAAAGCACAGCCACCCTCACGAAAGCAATGCCCTTCGGCCGGATAGTTAAGCACTGCCCCTATGGGCGGGGGGCATTGGGGGACGCCTGCAATAACCTCTGGTGGATTCAGGGCCACATCCCTGGCCTGGCGAATGGAGACCGCCAAGGCCTCGGCGATCACGTGGAGGTTTTCGGCCTGCTTTAACTTGGCGTAGCGCTGCTGGTAGACTCTGAGAACTCCCTGATAGGCCATTAAAAAGGCAAAACCCATTACACTGATGAGCACCACGGCAATGATGACCGAAGATCCCTGTTGATTGCCTGCCCTCACTTAAGTTGCCTCCATTCTCACTCCGATAATGTTAGACTAAAATGAGGGGAGGCTGAATCCAGTCCTCTCAAAAGAGCCCAGTTTTAGACTATAGACTGGGGCCTCGGCTGGACGGAGGGGTTGAGCCACTCAATGACGGCAGCATTGCCCAAGCTCTCAGGGTCCTGCCTCAGATAGCCCTTGACCAGCCGAAGAACCTTAAAGCCCCAGCGAAGCTGGAAGCTCAAGGTGGGATCGCTCAACTCTCCGGAAACCACCTTTTTAAGGTACTCTTCTGGACTCAACCTGTCTGCATAGCGCCCATAGCCTGCAAGCCTGGCCCCAGCTCTGATTCGAACAAGGTTGAGCCTTTGGGCCAGTTCCTGCCTTGCCGCGTAGAGCATTTTGCCAAGCCCCTGCCCTTGCAGATCTGGGTCGATAAAGATTTCTGCTCCATAGAGAGTGCGACCATTGACCGGGTCATGATTGGTGAACATTCCGTTGTCAGTAAAATCTCGCCAGCTGTCTCCCGACTCGTAGTCCTCCCAATCGACAATCAGGCTTGCACAGTAGCCCACCACTTCATCCTTGGAGTCGACCACCACCATCTGCCCCTCAGGAAAGACCTCAAGATGGGAAGCCAACTGTGCTTGGGTCCACGGTTCTGATTGGGGATACACCTTTTTTGTTAGCTCAGCAATGCGACTAAAATCAGAAGATCTTACTTGTCGAACAGTGTACTCAGATATTTTTGTCATCGTTTTTTATATACTAAATTTGAATTTTCTCTAAGGTTGCCGTCACCTTGTCGGTCTCTACGCTGTCTCTAAGCGGCAGCACAGTCCCGCTCATCCTTGATTCGAGCAGCACCTTCAGGTTGATCTCACCAATAATCATACTCTCTTGGTTGGGAACGCCCTCAGCCAATATTCCATCCCGTGAAAAGGAAAAATCGCTGGGGGTCAAAATGGAAGCCTGGCCATAGTTGAGAGAAACCGCAGGAACGTTGGGTAGGGAGCCCACCGTTGAGGACTGAATCACATACATCTGATTTTCAATGGCTCGGGCCTGGGCACAGTAGCGCACGCGCAAAAACCCCTGCCTCTCATCCGTGCAACTGGGAACCACAAGAATAGCCGCCCCCTGCCTGGCCGCCGCCCTAGCGAGTTCAGGAAACTCCACATCATAGCAAATGGCCACAGCCATAGGACCGAACTCTGTCTCAAACACCTTCAGTCGATGACGAGGAGAGACAATCCAGTCTTCGTTTTCAAAACGAGTCATATGGATCTTACCCTGCACCCCAAAATCTCCCTTGGGGCCAAAGACATAGCAATCATTGTGCACACAATCACTCTGATCCGGAGACAGCGTGGGAATGGTGCCTGCCACAATATAGAGTTTATAGCGCTTGGCCAGGCCGCCCATCAACTCGACAAACTGATCGCGCTGCTGAGCGAGATCTCGGATCTGCTCTCTGATGGGCCTCTTTACGTTTCCAAGAGTCAAAAGCTGGATGCTGAAGTACTCAGGAAAGACAAGCAAGTGACAGCGATAGTCCGCGGCCGTCTCTACCAAAGCCTCCACCTGATCGGCAAACTGGCGAAAGCTCTGCACAGGGCGAATGTAATACTGCAAACTGGCCACTCGGATTCGGTCAAGCATCGTTATACCCTAACTTCAGATCCTGTTTGACGCAAGTCACCCCGTGTTTCTCATCCCGGCAGAAATCCCACTGATAGTCAAAGCGAGACTTCTTTCCAGTTGAGGGTTTTGGGCTATCCCCTTTTCTCGACCCTCGCGAAAGGTCTTGAGCAATTGCGCCTGAATGACGTTGAGCACATCCACATAGGGGGTGCGCAAATCGATGGAGCGTTTGAGAACGGGGTTGCTTGCCAGTAGATGGGGCCTTGCAGTGACACTCAGAAGGGCTTTTACAGACTTTCGATAGCTCTGCAAATACTGTTCTGTCTGTCGCTGGAGCGATGGGTCCACAAGGGTTTTTGAATAGTAGCGAACGATGGCTGGGTCTGCTTTGGCTAGAACCATCTCCACCAAATCCAAAGTGGCGCGAAAAAAAGGCCAAGACCCGTACATTTCACGCAGTAGGTCTAGACGCCCCTGTCTGATCTGCTCGCTCAGGGCCTCTCCCACTCCCAGCCACGAGGGCAACAGACAGCGGTTCTGGGTCCAAGCAAAGACCCAGGGAATGGCCCGCAAAGACTCCAGACTTAAATCTTTTTTTCGCTTTTTAGGACGACTGCCAATTTTCAAGAGTCCCAACTCCTCAATGGGTGTGATCTGTTGGTAATGAGGCAGAAAATCTTTGTCTTCATAGATTCTCTGCTTAAACTCCTGAGCTGAATCACGGGCCATCTCCTGCATCACCTGACACCAAGAGCTTTTTTCCACCTTCTCTTTCGTGAGCTGAGACTCTAAAACTCCCGACAGATAGAGCTCCATAGTGCGACCGGCAATTTCAGGCAAACCAAACTTGGCCTCTATGGACTCCCCTTGCTCCGTCACCCGCAGCCTGGCAGAGCCCACTCCTCTGGGCTGGGACATCAAAGCCAAGTGAATAGGCCCCCCACCCCGACCTATGCTCCCCCCACGTCCATGAAAATACTCCACCTCAATGCCAAATTCTTTTCCAAGAGCATCGAGACTCTTTTGTACTTGATACAAGGTCCATGCGGAATGAAGACGCCCCGATCTCTTAGCTGAGTCCGAGTAGCCCAACATGATCTGCTGGCGCCCCTGAATCAGCTTTCTGTAGTCCTTTATTTGAAACAGCTCTGACATCATAGCATCGGCCCGCGCCAGGCTCTCTGGTGTCTCCAAAAGGGGGGCCACTTGGGAAAACTTTTCCACTCCGGCAAGATTCAACAGCCAATGAACTTCCAGAACGTGGGAGGCCTGGTCAGCCATGGCCACAATGTAGCTGCGAAAAGATCCCTGGGGAAATTCTCTCAATAGCTCACAGGTCTCAAGAACTTCCAAGGTCATGGGCTGAAGTTGTGAAGCGAGAGCTCTCCAGTCTGGGGC
>SKYF01000201.1 GCA_007128005.1 Bdellovibrionales bacterium | reverse complement strand
GGGGACGGCCACACTCCTCATGGACTTGGCTCAAGAAAGTCTCAAGGTTCTCCTGTATGACCTTGTAGAGAACACTTTGCTCCGGCTGATGGCGTTGGTAGGTATAGCCCCCAAGGGGGCGATCGAGCGAGGCTGCAACTTCGACTGCGCTAGGCATCCTCCCAAGCCTTGCAAGCCCGGGAACAGGGCCGAGCCTGCGACGATTGGGACCTGGGATCCGAAGGACTTTGTCTCCGGACCCTTTATGCCCGGAGATCGGGCACATTTCCTGCCTGACCCTGCTCGGGATGCTCAGACGGAATTAGAGTTCCCCCTTGCTTCCAGAAATCCCGTCTTTTTTGGGGCCACCTGATAGGCTCGCAAACTGTCCACCAAACGGGGGAATTCCAAGTCACGGTTAGTGGCGGACTGACCTCGAGGTACAGCTGTAACCTACGGGTTGTTGCTTTGGACCCGGATGAGGTGTCGTATTAGGGGGTCATTTTTACGTTGACTCTTGCTCTCAGGATAAAGACAGTGATTTCAGAGGGTTAATGTGTAGGTTTTAGGGGTTTTTTATAATGGAGGGCCGCATGGCCATCAAGGGCTACAGGGACTTTTACTACAACGTCAGGGATATGAACCGCGCCATCGCTTTTTATCAAACAGCCCTGGGACTTTCTGCCGCCTACAGTGACGAACACTGGACCACCCTAAGCCTGGGAAACCTGAACCTCGGACTGCATTGGACCGAGGGCCACGACATTCCACCCACCCCACGGGATGGCCACGGCCAACACTGCGGGGGAACTCTCACCTTTCTCTCCGACCACATTGCCGAGGACCGCTCAAGGATTGAGGCCGCCGGAGGAAAAATTCTCGGTGAAACCGACCAGCCCTGGGGCCATATGTTGGTCTTCGAGGACCCCGACGGCAATGTCCTCAAGCTGATGAATCCCAAATAATCTTTTTGAGGAGGCGCCAACATAGCGCAGAGCTTCTCCGGGCACTGAGGAGACGATGCGTTAAACACCTGGAACAGCTCCCTATCAGCTGAAACTTTAGACTTGCCGGTTGTGCTTGCTGGGCTCCTGTGGTGTAGAAATGGACTATGCCAGAATCGCGAAAGACATCTGCCCGCAAAAGAAAATGGACCCATCTTGAAGTGGCGGATCAGATGTTTAAGGATGCTTTTCTGATTAAAAAAACCCGATTCTCTCATCTGCACCCAGATCTTTCCGACGAAGAACTGCAAAAAATGACCGTGGAGTATTTTAAGAAATTAAATGAGGAGACTCCCAGGTGAGGGGACTTCTTGATGTGCTACAGGATGTAGTGAGGCGATTTGATGAAGTTGGTTTGGAGTATTTTCTCGTCGGCTCACTGGCCACCATGTACTATGGTCGGCCCCGCTTCACTCAGGATGTGGATCTTGTAATTAGGATCAAGGCTCAACAAATCTCCCAGTTTGAAAACCTATTTCCCATCGAAGAATATTATTGCCCGCCCAGGGAAGTTCTGCACGATGAAGTCATTCGACGTGGGAGTTTTAATCTTATTGACCAGAGCTCCGGCATTAAAGTGGACCTTGTCATAGACAAAGAGACCGCCTTTTATCAGTCTGAATTCGCTCGGCGAAAAAAAGTAGAAATCGCTCCCGGCACTGAAGTCTTTGTGGCTTCCCCTGAGGATCTCATTTTAAAAAAACTCGACTACTTCCGCGAAGGCCAGTCGGAAAAACATCTGAATGATATCCGCGACATCCTAGTGAATGTCCAGGTTGACGAAGCTTACATTAAGCACTGGACGGAGCACCTTAACCTTAAAGCCGAATGGGCAAGAGTCTGAGGCTGTTATGACGAGTGAGGTTCCCCAAATTTAGTGGACAGTTAGAGGCGCTTACAATTTTGCTTGACTCCTCAAGTCAAGAGCTTCTTTCCATGACAGATCAGGTTATACAGCTCTGGTGAACACAAAGTCCGAAAAACCGCAAGGTGACCGGCCCTTTTCTTGGGAGCAACGGGCCGCTTTTGATCAAAGTGATCCGGCAGGCATCTTATTTTATGGGAATTATCCCCGCCTCGCCCATCGAGCCATTGAAGAGTTCATTGTACATATGGGCTTTAACTGGGAGCAGTGGTTTGCCAACCCCTTGCTAGGTGTGCCCATTCGTCGCCTGGAAGTCGACTACCTGAGCCCCCTCTGGGCTGGAAAAATCTATCATTGGCAGGTGAGCCTGGAAAAGCTCGGCGACAGCTCCTTGGAGTTCAATGTCTCCGTAGTGGAAAAGAGCACATTCAGTCTCTGTGCCCGGATCCGCTCAGTTCACGTCTTTATCGACCTTAAAGATAAAAAAAAGCTCCCCATCCCCCCAGAGTTCCGCCAAAGGCTTCAGCAGTATTTGTAAAAATTTTACCAAGAGAGCCTTTGGCTAAACTTTAAAATCCCCTCGTACAAAGGCTGTGCTAGCTTTGCACCGACAGACAGCTGCAAGGGGGGGGATCATGCAGATTGTTCGCAAGATGGAGTTTATCAAATGGCCTATTTTTCAGTTTGCTGTCTTCCTCTGGCTGTTTTCTGGCCCTCTGCCCTGCTTTCCCCACTCTTTAGCCCATGCAAACTCCGCGGAAACAGACTCAGCCCTTGAGGCCTATCCCCTCATGGGTCGTCTGGAAAGGGAGTTTGCAAAGCTCGAGCTAAAGCTCAGAGTTCCTCTCATCGACTTCGAGGTTTTAGAAGGGGTCAACTTAGGATTTCGCTATTATCTGGAGTCTTACCCTTCGGGAGTTTCAAACAAACACACCCGGATTGACCGCTATCAGTTTAACATTGATGTCAACCCAGGTGATTGGATTGAAGAACTCTCCTCACCCATAGGTTTTGGTATCCGCAGAGGCACTGAGCTGCTCTTTGCTCGACAGTTTGCAAGCCAGCAAGAGGCTTTACTACAGGCCCCCTACCATATCCCCCAAATTCCACTGAATGCAAAAATCGCTAGGGAAAGACTCAACCCCGGAGACTTTGTCGCTTTTAAGGCAAACTTACGCTTTTTATTGAGTCTGTCGACAGATGTCGTCCTCTATAAGCAGCTGATGGCTAGGGGTGCCACCCATGCCCTGATACAAGGAGAGTTCTTGGTCCATATTTTCCGAATGGAAGATAACCGTCTGAGAATTAAGTTTTTTGCTCTCAGAGGCCGACAGGCTGGAGCAAAAGCGGGAATCGGACTCGGTCCAGATTTTGAGATTCTTGGAGTTAGGATTGTCGATCGGCGTATCCGTCGTCTCTTTGAACTCAGCGTATTTGAAATTGAGCGACTCGCCAACACCAGTGATCTGTTTTTAACGGACTACGTCTTTGACCTCAATAGCCCGGATGCAGCTCAAGCCTACGACGACCTCATGTTTAAAAAACTTCTACTCAAAGAGGTCACTCTGACCAACCCCTGGCAAAATCGTAAAAAGCTAGGGGACCAACTTCTCACCGACCTCACTGAAGTTGATAATCTCTACCGAGAGGACCTCGATCTACCGCTGGAGGAAAGACGGATTATTCGCCTTTTTCAGGGGGTCAATACTATCTCGGCCAGAAAGGGCTCACACAGATTTGGTGCCTTTCTCGTCTCTTATCGGGCCTCTCTAGCCCAAGCTACCAATCGTTTGATTGCCTTCAATCATGGCGATGAATTCTCTCGATTTATTTTTCAAACCTACGAAAGAAGATCCAGATCACGGCTCCTATTCAACCTTTTTGGAGCAGAAGACACCATCCGCTCAGGCCTTCTTCTCACCGAGAATAAACAAGGACATGTTGAGGATTTCCTTGCCTTTGTCCTAGGACGAGAACGGGAGTTTAAAAACCTGTCAGAAAGAACCTACCGATGGTTGAGACAGTACGTAGAGTCTCTTTTACCAGAAAGAATCTACCGCGAAATTGATTGGCCAACATGGGACTTTTCCCAGGGAAAGGTGATCAATGTTTTTTTTAAAAGCGAGTTATTCTTAAACCCTGAATCCTTCTTTCTTGGAGAACACTATTCCAGATTCGAGTTGGCGGAAATCCTCAGAGAAACCCTCCGAGAATTTGGACGCCCCAGAGCCAACCCCAGGTCGGAATCCCTTTACCAAGAACCCTCCGTCACGGACTGGACTGAGGAGTTCGAGCCTGATATTTGGGCTATAGTGGACTATCTGTCGGTGATATTTTCCCGTCAGAGCTCTCCCCAAAGACGCTACGATGCCTACCAATACCTACGCCACTATGACCTGTTCCATGAGGTGGGCGCTCATTACTTGATCCGTCTTATTCCTACCGAATATCAAGATGAAGTGCTCAAATACAACCTTATCCTAGTTGGGGAGGGGCAGCCTGACTTGAGATTCTTTTATGGGCATTTTAGCCAAGAGAGTATTTATGAAACGCTCCTCTACGTTCAAGACATCATTGAGCGACGAGAATTTAGGTTGCGTCATTATCTCGACGAAGATGGTGGTTATCGTCTTCCACACAGCCAACTTCTGATCTGCTGTGATCAACCCTAGAAAAGAGAAGTGAAAACTTCTTCGCCAATTGCTCCTTGGCTTGGCTCAACTCTTTTTCTCCTATCGGTTGGACTAAAAGCTCCTCCATGGAGGTCATTGTAGATGGACTGAACCCACAGGGCTGAATGCCCTGAAAGGCCTCAGAATCCCGACGCATATTGATGGCCAGTCCATGGTAAGTAACCCACCTGCGCACGGCCACACCAATTGAAGCCAATTTCTTTCCTCCGACCCAAACCCCTGTGGGGTGGGGATGAGCTTCGGCCACTAGACCATAAGAATCTCTTAGGACTTCTATGAGCCCTCTTTCCAGGAGCCGCAAATAGGCCTGAACATCTTTAAGAGCTAAAAATTTATGAGGCCGACCCAGATGCACGAGGGGATAGACCACCAACTGACTGGGACCATGGTAGGTGGCCCGCCCACCTCTTGAGCTCTGCACCACCCTGCCTGACCATCCATCGATATCTCCCTCCTGGGTCGCTCTGCCGAGGGTTACCACCGGGGGGTGGGTGCAAAAAACCAGATGATC
>SKYF01000071.1 GCA_007128005.1 Bdellovibrionales bacterium | reverse complement strand
TGAGAAGCAAATGGAGTACAAGCGCAAGATCTATGTTCCCGTGGTCAGCTATGGAATTGTGCCCGATCCCCAGGGCCGCGGATGGCAGTCGGGCCTGAGCCTGACTTGGAACCTCTAAGTAGGAAACTGAAATGGGAGTCTTGATGCAGCGACTGTCTTTGACACTCACTCTCAGCCTGGGTCTGATTTTGGCTTCTGGTCCTGTTGCGGCCGCCATTCCCGCCCCTGAGGTCCGGCAGACAGAGAGGGTGGGGAGTGAAGACGGGCAAGTCGGTGAGGAGGCCAAGCTCTGTCATTCCACCAAGGAGTACATCAAGGCCCTTGAGTACCTGCGTGAAAAGCATGAGCTGGGCATCAATGAGACCGGCATGCGCCGAGCGGCTCAGGGGGTGGCCAGGGGCTGTGATGGGGCGGCCGACAGGTTTCGTTTGGTTCTAGACCACCTTTTTGAGATGGGAGTGCAGGTGGGGCGAGCCATAGATCTAGCGGTCACTCTCAGTCAGGCCCATCCGGATGCGGCCAAGAACTTTGTCAGCATCTTAAAGCACGCCTACCTGCGCGAGTACTTTGACTATAGTTTTGCCAGAGCCCTTGAGTTGGCCTACGACTTTGCCCTCACCGCCGCCCAGCAGCCCGAGCACCTTCAGGTCGACTTTGAACAGATGGTTGAATTTTGTCAGAGTCAGCGCAGTCTGGATCTACCCATTCAAGTCTGTGCGGAGCTCGGCATTGAAGTGGCCAAGCAGAGTGCCTACTTTCCAGGAGGGGTCTTTTCTCCCTTCCAGAGTTTTTATGAGATGCTCAGAAAAGAGCCCTACGGGCTCCCCCTCAATCAGGCTCTGACTCTGGCCCTGCAGGTGATTCGCTTTGGCCCCAGAGCGCCGGACAACTTTTCCGAGGCCTTCACCTTTGCCCGCAACGAGGCCGGAGGTTTGAGTCTTGCGCCCAAAGAGGCCCTGCGCTTTGCTCTGTCCATGGCAGAGCAGTCGGTCACGGCCCTTCCTCCTCCGCGAGCCAAATCCAGCGACGCCCCTGAGGCTCAGCAGAGCACCCCGCGCAGCCGTCAAGACAGACAGAGGCGGCGGTGAGCACCGGGCCGTATTTAAGAGCACTCGCCTTTGGGTTTGGGCTTTTGAGCTGCATGGCTTTGCCAATGCCTTTAGCGAGTGCTTCGTCAGAGGAGACTCCCAGTGTCTCTTTAAGTTGGGAGGCCGTCGAGGGAGCCCAGCGCTACGAGCTGCGCTTTCAAAAGCGGCCCGAGGCTGGAGAAGAAAGGGTCGAGCCCCAAGTCTACCAGGTCAACAGCACTGAGTTTCGCACCTCCATGCTGCCGGGAGTTTATCTGTTTCAGATCCGCTCCTTTGACGAGACGGAGGTGGGCGGCCCCTGGTCCGAGCCCATCGACATTGAGGTCAAGCACCTGAGTGACTTAAAGATCTTTCCCACTCATTTGTCCTTGCTGCAGTTGGACCCCGAGCAGCCGACCAGAGTGGAGGAGATCTCAGGACCTCTGCGCGCGGGCGTGGACTTTAAGTGGACCGAGGTCCCCGGAGCCAGGTTTTATCAGTTTCAAATTCGCGGCCATCGGGGCTTTCAATATCAGACTAGAGTCACTGAAGGGGGCCTTCGCCTGAATCTTCCCCTAGGGGAGATGTTTGAGTGGGACGTCAGAGTGGTGACCGGGCGCGGGGTGCTCTACGAGAGCCGAGCTTCGGCCGCCCGCTTTGCCATTCAGGGCACACCCATTGATTTTCCCCAGGACATTGAGGTGATTTATGAGCCCGAGTTGGGCATCCGCTGGGCGGAGGTCCCCGAGGCCACTCACTACGAGTTGCAGCTGCTCAGAAGGGATCTGCTGGGCGAGGATTGGGAGACCTTGGCCCAAGAAAGCAACCTTAGGCCCGGGGAGTGGCGCCCTTCTCTGGCCTTAAGGCCGGGCGCCTTCAAAGTGCGCATTCGCGCTCACTCCCAGAGTCGCCAGCCCTCCGACTTCAAAGAGGAGGAGTTTGAGCTCAAACCCGTTTTTTAAATGGTGCCAGGCCGTGTTTGGATATGCAGCGAGTCTAAAAGCCTATTGGATCGCCTTGGACCTTTGAGGGCCGGGGCCAGCAGGCGAGCCAGCGGGAGAGCCAGCAGGCGAGGAACTATGGGGTTGGCACAGATGGGAGAGCCCCTCACTTCCCCCACAGCAGGCCTGGGCCTGAGCTAAAGCCATTTGGCTTCGTCTCAAGTCTAAGTAGCCCTGAGCGGCTGAGGATCCCCAGCTCTGAGTGAGAGTCTCCTCCCAGGACTTATCTTCAGGACGAGTCAGGGAGTTGTAGGTTCGGGAATTTTCAAACTCCAAGGCTCCGGGCTGAGTGGCCGATCTCCAGCCTTTTAGCCCTCTGACTTCACTGAGCTCCCCGGAGGGATTCAACAAAAAAGAGAAGTTGGTTTCCACTCGAGCCCTGGGGGTGCCAGAGGTCAAAAGGCGCACCCGACGAATTTCCCCCTCTTCCGCATCCACCACATAGGACTTTGGCGTGCCTCCGCCCTTTTCTTTCAGAGTGAAGCCCCTGTGGGTGCACTCAATCTGCCAGCGCTCGGCAGAGCCCTGTTGATGATAGCTCTTAAGAGCCTGGCAAAAGGGCTCGCGCAGCTTGAGCTCGCGGGCGATCTCTTCTGGACTGGCTGCGCTCAGAAAGGCCAGAGTTTGAGGGCCGATCTCCGCCAGGACCTGGCAGTCAGGACCGTGGGCCGCATAGGGCCCCCCCGGCAGGTCGGCACAGCCCATAGTGCTGGGCGTGACCAACATCTCTGCCGCCATAAGGGGGCCAGAGCTGGCCAGGGCCAAAGCCTTGCCGCCAATGACTGTAGCGGCTGTGCGTCCCCCGAGTCTGTGTCCTTGCTGCCTCTGCCCTGGGCCCGCCGGGGTGAGATGGTGGATGAGATGGGGGTGAGCGGAAAAAGCCGAGGCCCGAGGCCCGGAGGGCTGGTTGAGGTGAGGGAAGTGTTTCTGCACTCCCCGGCTGAGTTCCTGAGGGGAGTTCATGGGAGTGGTCTCAAAGTTCAGGAGGCTTCTGCGCGTCTGTGAGAGGGCAGCCTCTGAAGAGGTCACTCGGTAGCGCTGTTCAGCGTAGGGCCTGAGTGAGGGATGTTCCCTGGACAGCTCCATCAATTGAGTGTTCGCAGGCCCCGGGCCCACTCGGTCGAGTCGATCGATCTCACGAAGAGCTTGCTGAACATCGGACATATCGGGACGAAAGGTGGCTTGGAGTCTTTGGACCACATCAGGCTGTGCCGGATAACCCCTCATCAATCTCTCCTGCTGCCTTTTCAGATATTCATTCTGAGCCTGGGGGTTGGGCTGGCGCTCGGCCTCGGTCAGGATTTCTCGAATCACTCGCTGTCGCTCGGCAATCAGTTCATCCGGATTGCCGCGACGAGATTGGGAGGGCAATACAAAGCGCTCTGGATTTCGGCTGAGATCTCTTTCCAGGGCCACCAGCAGTTCCCGGCGTCTTTGCACCTCAATTTGCTCCAGAGCCATTTGTCTTTGGCTATTCATCAGCTCAACTTCTCGGCGGTGAAGGGCCTCCTGCTCCTGGACCATTTGCCGAGCAGAATCCACAATGGCTCTCTTTGCAAGCTGAGTGTTCACTTGGCAGACTCGGGCTGACTGGGCATGAGCTTCACTTGAGCCAAACATCTCCAGTGGCCAGGGCAGCGGCCTTCGGAATGACTGAGGAGCACGGCAGTGCTTAAGCGCCTGGGTGTTGAAGTTGGCCCTCAATGCGGCCGCTCCCCCGGCGGCGGCCAAAATGCTGCCCAAGTACAGGCGGTCCTGACACTCCCCAATGGAAGCTGAGCTCTCGCAGTCTTTGATGTCCAAAATCTCTTCTATGGCCTTTTTAGTGGCGGCCCAGTCCCCAAAGCAAGTGGAGGCCTGTGTTGGGCCCGAGAGGAGGGTCACAAAGAGGACACCAAAGGGGAGCCTAAAGGGGATCCCAAAGGGGATCATCCACTTCAAAGCCAAGGTTCAACCTCTTGGCATTGGGGAGTCTGAGAGGCCTTGCTTTTGAGTTCCCGTTCGATGCGCTTTCCTGCACAAACTCCAGCTCTAAAGGAGAGTTCCACTCCCTCAGCCAAAGCGTTCACCTGTGGAGGGATGGGCAGCTGCTGCAGACACAAGTTGAGCTTGCGTTCAGCGGTTCGCCGACACTGAGCCTGGCTCAATTTCAGGCATCTTTGCATATAGCCCCGAGGTTGGCACAGGTCTTGAGAGAACTCCTGAATCAGGTGTCTCTTCCAGATCTGCTGAGGCTGCAGAACTTCAGCGGCTAAGGGTCCAATAAACAAAAGGTGGATGATAGTGAGGCCCCACCTGACTCTATTTATGCAAGACATACCTTAATTCTCAGTTCCAGCTCAGCAGAGGTCAATGTCCTAGTTTGCAAACTCTCTCACCTACGCGGAACAAGGGGAGGGGGGCTGAAATGATCTTGTACAAATACCCCTTCTAGACTTGAGGCTAGGCTCCTTCAAAGAGGAGGAGTTTGAGCTCAAACCCCCTTCATCATCGGCGGCCTTTGTCCGATAAGTTCTTCGTATGGAAGAAAAACAGATCGAGTACCCTCGGCGGCGCAGAGTGCCGCGCAGGGATTTTATCCGGCCCATTGGCCTTCTGGTTCAGGGCCGCTACTACATCACTCGCTCTCTGCAGATAGGTGAGGGGGGGATCAAAGTGGAGTTCCACCGCCCTCTTCAGGATCAGGCAGAGGTGGTGGTGACTTTTCAAATGCCGGACTCAGGTCCAACGGTGGTGCGAGCCGTTGTGCGCAATCAAGAGCCCGCTCCCGACGAGCTGGGCCTCACTCATTTTGGTCTGGAGTTTTGCAGTTTAGAGTTTCAAGTCAAAAGAGCCATTCGCAACTACGTGGCTCTGACAGCGGCCTAAGAGCTGAGCTGTTGAACCTGTTGGGCGGCTCGGCTGATGCGCCGTGCAGCGGTGCGTTGATGGTAGACGCCCTTGCTTGCGGCCTTGTCAATCTTGCTGGAAAAGGCAGCCAGCAGAGTTTTGGCGGTGGGAGCATCTTGACTGGCGATGGCCTGACGCAGCTTTTTTTCCATAGTTCGCACGGCACCCTTGGTGCGCGAGCGGAAAGTCTTCTTTTTAAGAGATTGACGGGCGCGTTTTGCTGCCGACTTATGATTTGCCAAGGTCTGACCTCCAGTGCTTAACTTGAGCTAAAAACAGGTAGTGGGGATAACACAATCCATGGCTGGCCGCAAGGGCTGCTTTTAAGGGAGTTGGTAAAATTGGAAAAAAAGCAGCCAAAACGTTCAGTTATTCGCTCTGCTCTGGCCATGTCGGCAGGGACCATGTCCAGCCGGGTTCTGGGGATGGTGCGCGATATCCTGCTTGCTGCCCTATTTTCCCGCACAGTGACGGACGCCTTTGTGGTGGCCTTTCGCCTGCCCAACACCTTTCGCAGGCTTCTGGGTGAGGGGAGCCTTTCAGCGGCCTTTGTCCCCGTTTTTGTGGAGCAGATGACTCAGAGTCCACAGCAGGCCAAAAAGTTGGCCCAGGCCATCTTTAGTCTCTTGCTTGCAGTCACGTCCTTTTTGACGGTTCTGGGTGTGGTGTTTATGGAGCCCTTGCTTCAGGTCCTAGTCGGTGGTCAGGAGTTTATGAGTGTGCCCGGCAAATTCGAACAGACTCTCTTTCTGGCCCGCATTATGTTTGCCTATCTGTTTTTGGTCAGCACCTACGCCTTCTTTATGGCGGTGGCCAATGCCCTGGGGCACTTTTTGGTGCCGGCTCTGGGCCCGGCTCTGTTCAATTTGACCTTTATTATCTTTGCCCTGCTGCCGCAGAGCTGGTCGCGGGTGCCTGGAGAGTGGCTGGCCTGGGGCGTGACAGTGGGAGGCTTTGCTCAAGCCGCCCTTGTGGCCCTGCTTCTCAAGCGGCTTGATTTCTTCCCCCGCTTCACCCTGCAGTGGCGAGTGCCCGGAGTCTTTTTAGTTTTGCGCAATATGCTGCCTGGGATTTTGGGACTCGGGGTGCATCAGTTGATGGCCTTAGTGAACCTCAACTTCGCCAGTCGCCTGCCCGAGGGCTCCCACTCCTATATCTACTGGGCCGACCGCCTTTTGGAGCTGCCTCAATCTCTGATTGCCATCTCACTGGGAGCGGCCCTTTTGCCTGTTCTGTCAGAGCTGCTGGCCCAGGGCAAACGACAGGAGATGCTTGAGACATCGAGCCGCTATCTGAGGCTTCTCCTCTTCCTGGCTTTGCCCAGTGCGGTTGGCCTCTTGGTCTTGGCCCTGCCCATGGTGCAGGTCCTATTTGTCAGAGGCAGCTTTGGGTTGGAGGATGCCATCGCCACAGCTCAGGTGGTGCAGATCTATGCCCTGTTGCTGGTGGTCTCCTCAGTGGGAAAGGTGGTGGTCCCCGGCTTTTACGCCATAAAAAACACCTGGCTTCCGGCTGTTGTTGCCGCCATCAGTTTGGCCGTGCATATTGTTGTGGCTTCAATGTGGGTGGAGAGCTTTGGCCTGGTGGGCTTGGCGGGATCAACGGCTCTGGCAGGCGTGGTCAACATGGTCTTGCTGCTGTTTTTTTACCGGAGGATGGTGGGAGCCATGCACTTGATGTCCTTGTTGAAGGCCTTAGGGCCCATGTTTGTGGGCCTTGTCCTGATGGGCACAGGAGTGCACTTTGGCTATGAGTGGCTTGAAATGGCTTTGTTGCCCCATCTGTGGGACAACTTGGCTCGGGCTCTGGCCCTGGGAATGGTGATTGGCTTAGGAGCTGCTGTCTATATGGGGACTTGTCGCTGGTTGGGAAGCCCTGAGGCAGTGGAAGTGTTTGCTCTGGTGCAAAGGCGCTTTCAACTGAGAAGGAAAGGAAGATCTTAAACATGAAAAGTTTCTTACTTGATCTAGGCGCAGAGGTGGGCAAAGCAGTGCCCCTCTTTTTGTTGGGTCTGATTTTTGTGCTGCTTGCGGCAAATTCTGGTGCTTCTGAAACAGCGGACAAAGACATCGAGGAAGCAGCGGAGGAAGCGAGCCCTAAACCCCTTGCTCCCGTGCTCTGGGCGGTGGTGAGAAGTGAGATCTCACCGGCGACTCTGGCCTTTGTGGACCGAGTTCTAAAAGAGGCGAGAAGCAAACAAGTTCAGGCCATCGTGTTGGAACTGGACACTCCAGGGGGCCGGCTTGACTCCACCCTGCAGATCAAGGATCGCTTCCTCGACTCAGAAATTCCCATTTGGGTTTTTATCAACCGTCAGGCTCTCTCGGCAGGGGCCATGATGGCCATTGCCGCCCATGAGATCCATTTGGTCAAGGGCTCGGTGATGGGTGCCGCCACTCCGGTGATGGGGCAAACGGGCGAGACCGCCTCCGAAAAGATTGTCTCTGCCGTGCGCAAAGCTGTCGCGGCCTCTGCCGAGGTGCGCGGGCGTGACACTCAGGTGGCCGAGGCCATGGTGGATGCCTCCATTGAAATCGAAGGCCTGATCGAAAAGGGCAGACTGCTCACCCTCACTGCCGATGAGGCCCTGGAGATTGGCTTTGTTCAGGGGGTTCATCCCTCCCCCGAGAGTTTTATTGCCGCCAAAAACATCGACCCAGAAAAAATAGTCCGTCTCGAGCCGGCCTTTGCCGAGAGGTTGGTGCAGTTTTTCACCAACCCCATTGTGGCCTCCTTGCTTTTGACTCTGGGGATTTGGGGGCTGATTGCCGAGATCAAGTCTCCAGGTTGGGGTGTTGGAGGCACGGTCTCGTTGGTGTTCTTGGCTTTGTTTTTTTGGTCTCACCAATTGGCTGGCCTTGTGGGCATGGAGGGGCTGATCTTGCTCGGAGTGGGAGTGGTCCTGATTTTGGTGGAGATCTTTGTCCTTCCCGGCTTTGGTGTCGCAGGTCTTTTGGGGATTTTGGCCTTTGTGGCCGGCCTTGTGCTCTCGCTTCTTGGTGACCCCAGCTTTGTCACCCCAGAGGACTGGCACCGGGTGATGACGATTTTGTCTCTGACCGGGCTAATGACTTTGTTTTCAGTGTGGGCGAGCTTTCGTTACCTGCCCTCATCGCGCTTTTTGAGCAAAAGGGGTATTGTGCTGGCCACCTCCTTGGAGTCGGATGTTTCCTCCTATCAGACAGGGGAGACAGTGCCCGCTCAAGTGAAAGTGGGCATGAGGGGGCGGGCACGCTCAGATCTCAGGCCCTCCGGAGTGGCCGATCTGGACAATCACCGAGTCACCGTGCTCACCGAGGGCGAATATGTCCCCTCGGGAGCCGAAATTGAGGTTCTCTCAGTGTTCGGCAACAGAGTGGTTGTCAAAGAGATCAAAGAGATCAAAGAGATCAAAGACTCCTGAAGCCAAGGGCCTCATTTTGGGCAGGGGCCATTCTGCAGCGGATGAGAGAAGGCAGCCCTCAAAAGCTGATCGTCCTTCCTAGGCGCGTAGCTAAGAATCTGTAGATTCGTCTTTAAGTATTGAAAAATACTAATTTTCAGTTAGACTATATTCCGTAATTACGTCGAAAATCCGGAGTATAATCATGTCTTCTCGTCACTATTCACGCCATTTAGTTTTGGAAAAAGGGGAGAGCCACCTTCTACTGGGTGCTCGTGGGACGGGAAAGTCCACCTTAGTGAACTCCCAGATTCCTCAGGACAAGACATTTTCCATCGACCTTCTTAAACCCTCTGAGGAAGATCGTCTGTCTCAAGACCCAGAGCTATTAATAAGACTTGTTAAACAGCTCCCACCTGCCGTGACCCATGTCTTTATTGATGAGATCCAAAAAGTTCCCTCCCTGCTGGACGTGGTTCATCATTTGATTGAAAAAACAAACCGAAAATTTATCCTTACGGGATCCAGTGCACGTAAGCTCAAACGAGGCTCCGCCAACCTACTGGCGGGAAGGGCCTTGGCACAGTTTTTATTTCCATTGACATCATTTGAGTTGGGAGAGGATTTCGATCTGAAAAAGGCACTCTCATATGGAACTTTGCCAAAGGTCTGGGCCTCTTCATCAGAAAGGTCGCAAAGAAAATTTTTGGAAACCTACGCCCTGATATATCTGAAGGAAGAGGTGCAGTTGGAGCAGATAGTTCGGGTGATTGACCCCTTTCGTAAGTTTTTATTTGTTGCCGCTCAGGTGAATGGCAAACCCCTTAACTTTGATGCCATCGCTCGAGATGTGGGAGTGGATGGCAAGACGGTAAAGAACTACTTTCAGATTCTAGAGGACACTCTCCTGGGCTTTTTTCTTGAGGCCTTTGACACCTCTGTCAGAAAGCGTTTGAGAAAAGCCCCTAAGTTTTTCTTTTTTGATGTTGGGGTGGCCAGAGCTTTGGCCAGGCAGTTGACAGTCCCATTGTCTCCGGGAAGTTACGCTTGGGGGGATGCCTTCGAGCACTTTCTTCTAACAGAAATGAAGCGCTTATCTGCCTATAGCGGAAACCAATTTGAGTTTTCCTATATCAGATCCGAGCGGGATGTTGAGATCGATGTCATTTGTGAGCGTCCGGGGCAAACTCAGCTGATGATTGAGATAAAGTCCACGACTAAAATCACAGCAGAAGACACCAAGTCCTTGTCCACCCTGGGTCGAGAAATCAGTCCCAAGGCTGAGTTGGTTGTTTTTTCCAACGACCCTATCGAGCAAAAGTTGGGCGGAGTCCTATGCCTGCCATGGCAAGAGGGTCTTGCTCGGTTTTTCACCGGCCCCGATATCTCCGACTTCAGAGCCCCTCCGCGGTGACTTAGGCCCAGCCGGGCGCCCTCATCGGAAAAATGGAAAAAATTTAGTTTGGTTGAAAAAGACGATGGGTGAGGATCTTATCGACTGCTTGCTCAAACGAGGCTCCGCCAACCTGCTGGCGGGAAAGGCTTTGGCCAGGCAGTTTCGACACGGTCTTTCTTTAGCGCCGGAGTGAATTCGCCCTGCGGTCTGGGGGCTTTAAATGAAAAGCCCCCCACCCGAGATTGGCTGGGGGGTTTTGAGTTTGGTCTTGTTTAATTTCGAGCGGAATAAGCAGAGCACCTTACGGTCAGTTCAAGATCTTTGACCCCAAAAACAGTACGAGAGAGGAAGTGCACTTCGAACCATACCCCTAAGTCTCCAGGAGAAGGGGCAGGTACGCGGGTCAAGTTTAAAGAGGCCCCTCTCGAGGGATAGGTCTCCTTTTTAAGTTGGGAGTATGCGCCGCCTAGTGCGGGCCCATCCAGTATGTCTGTCAGGGCTTGATCAATTCTACCTATATAGAGGTACTCAAGGGGTTTATTATTAAGCTCTGAAGCCACCACCAGCGTTTTGTTCGGATTTTCCTCATCGTCAAGGAGAGCAAATCTCAGTTCAGCCCATAGCAGCTTATCTGCTTCTCTTGGGTCGATGACGGGCTGACAGTCCATATGTGCCTTTTTGAAAGTGAAATCATCAATATTTCGGACTCTATTTTTGGACAGGTTGTGGGCCACATAGCGACGAGTTGCTATAGAGTTTTCATCCCCATGGACCAAGCGGCGATATTCATACCAAAGCTCATGGACCAACAGAGCATATTGATTGAGGGGAGAGAGCATATTCCAAAGATCTGTGTCCACTAAGGCCAGTTCTTCATTATAGAACACCGCAATTTGTACAATAGTGCAGTCCGGATTCACAAAAGCTTCATGAGAGTCCTGAGTGTCCTTTAAGCGATGGCCTTCGGGCAGAAAGCGAAAAATATCAATAAGAACGGCATCTGCCATGCTAAGCTCATCCTCAATTGAAGAGTCACTCGGGTCCATTATAGAATCCCGTTTTGCATAATATTCACTGGCATCCTCCACACTTTCAAACTCCGGAAATTCCAACTGGTAGACATAGCGGCCTTCGTGGATGTCGAGGACCTCGAGGTGGGGCTGTCCATCCTTTTGACAGAGGACCCCTTTTCCGCCCCCGCCGTTGACCACACCTTCAACGGTGTAGATGGGTCTGTTGTCTTGAGGGAGGGGTCGGTCGTCCTGAGCCGGGCTCTGGATGAGCTCTCGCTCAATGATGGTGGTCTCCTGTTTACAGGCGATGGCACTGAGGGCGATGGCTGAGGCCAAGCCCAGATAGGTGAGAGTGTTTGTTTTCATTTCTAACTCCTTAAGTTAAGGGCACAGCAAATCCCGTGCCCGTGGTTAATGTTTAATAGAGGTCAACACATGGGGGGTTGTTTGGGGCCCCTTCAGGGCAAGCTGGATCCTGTGCTCCAGGTGCTGGCGAAGCTTGCGCTTTTGAGCAGGGCTGAGGGGCTGATCGGCGTCTCTCTCCAAAAAGAGACTTAAGGCCTGGTCAAAGCTCTGGGACTGAAAGTCCTGGCTCTGGGGCTTGAGGTTTTGCTCAAGGCCCAGGCCCAGGGCTGCCTGTCCTGCGGTCAGAGAGAGCCAGAGGGTGAGGGCCATGGCAATTTTTTTAATTCCCGTGTTTTTCATAACTTAACTCCTTTATTTGGGGCCCTTTGAGCCCTCTGTGTTTGTCTTTATGGGCCCATATTAATGCGTAGAGTCATAGAGAGCTAGATTAGTTTTATAAAATAATCATGATTAATTTTAGTTTTACTAAACTTAGTTTAAAATGGTCTTAAGACCGATCGGCCCGGGGGTGGTTTTTTGAGTCTGTTTGAATACACAAACTATAGAGACTATCTGCTGGAGCAGTTGGGCCCTACGGGCTCGCGCACTGGGATGAGGAAAAAACTGGCCGAGTCCATTCCCGTTCACACCAGCTTTATTTCCCAGGTCCTTCAGGGGCAGGCGGAGTTCTCTCTGGAACAGGCTGAGGCCATCAACAGTTTTTTAGGTCACAGCGAAGAGGAGGCCGAGTACTTCTTATTGCTGTTGATGATGGAGAGAGCAGGTAGCCAAAAACTCAAAGATCGATGGCTGTCTAAGGTCAACCGCATTCGCACTCAGCGCCTTGAGATCCAAAAGCGGCTCAAAGGACACCAGAGCTTGTCCGATGAGGACAGGGAGCGCTTTTACTCCAACGCCTACTATGGGGCGATTCATGTGCTGTGTTCACTGCCACATATCCACAGCAGTGAGGATTTGGCCGAGGCCCTGAAGCTCCCCCGGCCCAAAGTGCAAAGCATGGTGGATTTTCTCTTGCAGCTGGGGCTGATTGTCGAGAAGGAGGGCCGCCTACAAGTGGGGCCTCAGCACATCCATCTGGGTGCGGATTCAAACCTTGTGTTACGTCACCACATCAACTGGAGGCAAAAGACCATTGAAAGCCTTCAATTTCAAGAGCCCGAGGACCTGCACTACTCAGCCGCCCTGAGCCTGTCTCAGGCCGATGCCTTCGCGATCAAGGAGGCCCTCTTAGAGGAGTTGAGTGCTCACCTCAAGCGAGTGGCCAGCTCCCCTGAAGAGGTGGCCTATGTGCTGACTTTTGACTTTTTTCGCTTGGCCTAGATGCAATGCTTATGTAGAAGCTAACTGAGCAGAACTAAAAAAAGAAACAAAGCGAAAAAGGAGTCTTTAGACAATGGACATAGGAGTGATTTTATTTTTTGTCATAATGGTGGTCCTGGTGGCCTTTTTTACCCTGCTGCACTTTGTGCCCATGGGGTTGTGGATCACGGCTCTGTTTTCAGGGGTTCATGTCAGGCTTGGAACCTTAATTGGAATGAGGCTTAGAAAGGTCAGTCCCCATGCCATTGTCTCCCCCTTGATCAGTGCGGTGAAGGCGGGTTTGGATATGGATGTGGAGCAGATGGAAGCCCATCACCTTGCCGGTGGAAATGTTCAGAAGGTGGTGTCGGCCTTGATCTCTGCCAACCGCGCCAATATTGACCTGCCCTGGAGGCAAGCTGCGGCCATTGACCTAGCTGGAAGAGATGTTTTTGAAGCCGTTCAGGTGAGTGTGAACCCCAAAGTGATTGAGACCCCGCGGGTGACTGCCGTGGCCAAGGACGGGATTCAGTTGGTGGCCATTGCCCGGGTCACGGTTCGAGCCAATATCTCTCGGCTTGTGGGTGGAGCTGGTGAAGAGACAATCCTGGCCCGAGTCGGGGAAGGGACGGTCTCAGCCATTGGTTCTGCGGGCAAGCACTCAGAGGTTCTGGAAAACCCAGACCAGATCTCCAAGTTTGTCTTGAGCAAAGGTTTGGATGCGGGAACAGCCTACGAGATTCTCTCCATTGACATCGCCGATGTGGATGTGGGTCGCAACGTCGGTGCGGAGCTGCAAAGTGACCAAGCCGAGGCCGATATGAGGATTGCCCGAGCCAAGGCTGAGGAGCGCCGAGCTATGGCTGTGGCCACCGAGCAGGAGATGAGTGCTCGAGTGGAAGAGATGAGAGCCAAGGTGGTGGAGGCCGAAGCTGAAATTCCTAGAGCCATTGCTGAGGCCTTCAACAAGGGCAACTTGGGAGTGATGGACTACTATCGCCTGCGCAACCTGCAGTCCGACACCGAGATGAGGGAGTCCTTCTCAAGCAAGGACCCCAAAGGCTCTAAAGGAGGAGGAGATATTCCTCTGTGAGTTTAGAAAACCTTTTTGAGTTTATAGTCCCATTGATCATCATCGCAGTGTTTGCGTTGCGAGGGCTCTTTGGCAATCGACCTGACCCAATTGACTCCTTTGAGCCTCCTCCGCAACAGAGTGAGGAGGCTCTGCGCAGAAAAAGAGAGGTCGAGAGAGTCCTTCAAACTTACTCCGCTCAGCAGGCCCCTTCGCCAGGCGACACTGCCACTGATTCCTCCTCCGAGCAGAGCAGTTGGTCTCCAGACCCCATTCAAGTGCCCTCCTATGATGAGGTCAGTTCCAGGCCTAAGAGGTTGGACACCTCAAGTTTTCGTCGCGAGCGCTCAGAGCAAAGCCGTTCTGTGAGTGAGTTGAGGGCTGAGGCCGCAAAGCTCAATCGCAAGGAAGCCCGATCCAAGCGATTGACGGACAAGGACAAAAAAGTAGACAAGCCGGTGGCCTCAGCAGGGACCGACGAGATCCTAAGTCCTGAAAGGCTTCGCCAGTCCGCCAGGGAAATTTTTCTATTGAAGGAGCTCATCGACAAGCCTATCGCTCTCAGAGCTCCTCAGAGCGATCTCTAGGGGCGGCATTGAGCTTAGTCCTTGATTTTTCTGTGCCGCGCCATTAAGGCTTCGGCATGCCAAAATTCATCCCTTCCCTTCAAAAAGTAATCCAAAAAGTAATTCAACTCTTTGCTCTGAGTTCACTGATTCTAATGGGTCAGAGCCTGTCCGCATCTGTTGAGGGCTACAGTCTGGCCATCCGTGGCAACGGTCACAGGGCTCCGGCTCACTGGGGGGCTTTGGCCCGGCTGGTGGAACAAAAGGGCCTGCCTGTGGCCATGGCTGGAGGCAGCTCGGCCAGTGTGACCATGTTTTGGTTGGAGAGCATTGCCCTTAACCCTGAGGTCAAGGGTCAAAGTTTAGAAAGGCAGAAGATTGCGGCCTCCCTGTTGCTCAAGTCCCTAGAGGGTTTTTTTCAGCAGGTCATGAGTCGTCCCGACTGGCAGAGCTTTTTGGCTCTGGTTCAATACCTTAAGCAGGGAGATCTGTCCCAGGCTCTGCTGCCGGTAGATTTGGCCACAGATTTGGAGACCCTCTGGCAGTCTCAAGACTTGGTGGGAAAGCATCAGTTTTTCGTGAAAAACAAGCAGCCTTTGCTCCGGGGCTTGGAAGTGCCTCTGAGTGTGGGGCTGCTCAGTCAGCAGAGAGTTTGGTACGGGCAGAACTTGGTGCGTCTGATTGTGCTCAGTTCCAGGGCCGATGAGGTGGATCGAGCCATGAAGGAGTTCGAGTTTTTTCTCAGAGAATCTCAAGTGGCCATCAAGCAAGTGGGGCAATTTGATGCCCGTAGCGATCACAATTTGTTTTTTCGCCCAGGAATTTTGGATTTTGAGCGCTTGGCTCTTAGCTTTGGTCGAGTGGCCAATTTTTATGCCGGCTACTTTTTTACGGTTTCCGAGCGCAATCAGCTGGCTGAGTTTGTGGCCATGTGTGGGCCCGCCTCCCAAGGTCTCAGCTGGAGTGAGCTTGTGGCAAGACAGCCTGAGTGTGAAAGACTGTTTGCGGAGCTGTTAAACTCCTATTGGAAGAATTTTGAGTATGCCATGGCAGAGGCCAATCATCCGATTGAGCGCATTCAAGAAAAGGTCGGCCAGTACATTCCCGCCTTCCCCTCGACGGCAGTATTGGCGGGGGTAGGAGCTGTTGCAGCGAAACTGGGTCTTCAGGCCTATTCGGACAGCTTGAATCCCGAATTTGGCCGCGGCTTTTCCGTGGCAGACAAGGATATCCGCTTTGGCTATTGGGGAAGCAAGGGGGATATGCAGAGGTTGGAATCCACTTTTCTCACAAATCCCCTAAGCCTTGGCGGCAGAGATCTGTCTCAGGACAGCAGATCCTCGCGATTTATCTCTCTTGGGCAGGCCTCCTGGCATCAGGTGTTTCAAACCTCTCCGGCAGAACCGGGCTTAAGTCCACTGGTTCCCCTGGTGACCGCCAAGGGGCAGACTTTTGTCTCGGCGGGCGGTTGGTCTGACCTAAGTCCGACGATTGTCCTTCAAGGCTATCTGGAAAGCCAGGGGCTTCATGACTCCATAGAGAGAGTTTATCTGACTCGCAAAGGGGGGGAGTCCAACTTTGCTCAGGATGTGTTTTTGCGACTGCTTGGAGCCGATCCAGGGGCCCCCGGTCATGATGTGGAGATCACCAGAGCTTGGCAGGCCCTTTATTCCCAGCAAGAGACCAGCTCATTTATCACCTCTCATCACCCGGCTTTTGTGGATAAAATCATTTTGACCAACTGGAACCGCTTTGACCCCACTCAAGATGGCATTGGGGTTCTGATCGAGGACGGCTACAGAGCTGCTCACATCACTCCCTGTGAGTGGCTGCTTGAGGGCCATTCCTGGTAGTCGTCCCAGTTGCTAAACTTTTTCTAGGGATGTTGTTTTTTTGCTTGAGTCCAAAGCTCTTCAAGAGCCTTCGGGCCTAAGCTGAGCCAGTCCAGGCCCTGTTCTTGAGCCATCTGTCGGGCGCAGACAAAACGTCCCTCAAAACGCTGATTGGTTTGGCGCAGGGCCTGTTCGGGGTCAATCCCTAGGTGACGAGCCAGTTGGGCCAAGGAAAAAAGCACATCGCCCAGCTCTTCTTTTTGGCGCTCCAGGCCCTCGCTCTCCAGCGCCTCTTTGAGCTCGCCGAGCTCTTCATCCACTTTGTCGAGCACTGAACTCCAGTCAGGCCAGTCAAAGTTGAGGGCCTTGGTCTTTTCCCCGATCTTGTGAGCGCGCAGCAGAGCGGGAAGTGCCCCAGGGACATCAAAAGGCTTTTGTTGAGATTCTGGTTTAAGGGTTTTCTTTTCTTCGGCCTTGATTTGACTCCAGTTTTTAATCACCTCCTCAGTTCCTGAAACTTCCAAATCAGAAAAGACATGGGGGTGGCGGCGTATCATCTTGCTGTTGATGGCCTCAATAACATCGGCAATTTCAAATCGTTCCTCTTGGCGAGCCACTTCCGCATGGAGCACCACTTGAAACAGCAGGTCGCCAAGCTCCTCGATCAGGGCGCGGTGTGAGGACTCGCTGCCCTCTTTTTCTAGCTGGTCTATGGCCTCGCAGAGCTCAAAGGCCTCCTCTATGGCATATCGAGTCAAGCTTTGGTGGTTTTGTTCCTTGTCCCAGGGGCAGCCCTTGGGCCCCCGAAGGGCTTTCACGACTTCTAGAAGAGAGGAAAATTCTCTGGTATTTTTAGGGGGTTGAGGCACTTGCTTGTCCCTCCTTTAAGGGGCTTTGAGTCCAGTCGAGGTGGATGGACCAAACCCATCCTGGGGCCTGGGAATTCTTCCATACATTGCGAATAAATACCGATATATAATAAAGAGCAAGAGAGGCTTATGGGCAAGATTAAAAAAATTGGGAAAAAGGGTTCAGTTCAGTCTGAAGTGCATTCCCGTCACAATTATACGGACCACTCCCGGCGCTTTTTGGACTGGGTGGATGGCTTAGGCTTTGAGCAAACCCCTCTGGGTCGGTTGCTGAAGGACTTGGATCGGCGTTTGGGGCTGCGCCGAGTGAGC
>SKYF01000015.1 GCA_007128005.1 Bdellovibrionales bacterium | reverse complement strand
TGACTGCTACCATTTCAAACAACAGTCTGAGGTCGTAGCCATTCTCCTCAAACTCCTTTGCTACTTGATTGATCATTCCACGTTCAAAGGGAGCTATTTCTCTTTTACAGACCGAGCGAAATGCTCTTTGAGCCATACAGCGCGGGAAGGCCTCTGATCCAGCCAAAAGCTGGCCAAAGTCCCTAATTCCATAGCCTCTCTGGCGCTCTGAACGCCATCCGAAGAAGGCCGAATTCGCACCTCTAACGGCATGGTTCACCCAGCCATCATTTTGAATCACAAAGCCTTCTGGAAAGACATCACCATTGCGGTTCATCTTTTGCGCAACTCCGGGAGGGCTTTGGGCCATTTGATTGGGGCCATTTCCAAGAGCGTGAACAAAAGCGTTTTTAGTAAATCCATTGGTAAAATCAAAGCGAGCAAAAGCAGGCCTCATGCTGTCCATCACCGAATGACAGGACCTGCAGCTTGTCTTGTAAGTGTCGTGCTCATTGCCAGGAAACCTGTCCACATCTCGACCCACCATATTGTCAGGGCCATAGGCATCAGCCCAGTGTTCCATTTCCACACACATAAATTGACGAAAGGCAAACTCAACCAGCCTTCTGTTGGTCCCTGCCACAGCATGGGCTTCCATCCACCCGCGAGTGGTCAACAGCCCCGCAGGATCGGGATTGGGAACCACTCCCCCTTGGCCGTCATAAAGAGATTGCGGCGAGCGGCGCACGAGAACCTCGGCTAAGTTGAAACGATTTCTCTCCAGGTCAAGGTAGTGATTGTTCGACATCAGGTGATCCTCAATCATATTGTCCACCACAGCAGCCTTATCTGGATCGGCGGCATAGTAGAAGTTTCCAGTCAAAAGCTGTCTGGCATTTTCTCCATCTCTCACCACTCCAATGATAGTGGCCACGAAATCGTTCAGAGGGGCATTGACCGTCTCTTCACGGGTGGCCATTCGAGCGGCAAAATCTCGAACTGTGATATTGTAGAATTCACGTTGGGATGTGGCGATGCGAGCTGCCCTGAGCCAACCCATACGGTCCCCACTGGAGAGCTCTCTGGCCATTTGATCTATGAGAGGGCTTGTAATGGGTGTAGTGACCCCGGTCAGCCTTCGATAGAGGAGAGCCGCTCTGCGGTGATTTTCTGTGGGAACAAAATCTGGATTCAAATGTAGGTTTCGATTGGCGGGCTGGGGAGGAGCTGCATCACCCAAAATCTGCTGAGGGCTCAATGCCTTACAAAAAATGGCCACGGCATGGAGAATTCCCAACCAAGCCCGATCCTCAGACTCAAAACCGGAGGCATAGGAAATTTCATTGCCCAGACCAAGAACGGCTCGATCATCCCAATTGGAAAAATCGCCCAAGAAGTTCTGCTCGGAGGCAAGCTCTCTACGTAAAACCAGACGATTTTGACCTTGGTCATCTCGATAACTGACAAAGAGGCGGGCTACACCCTGAGCATCTCTGGTCATCACCACATTTTGAAGCTCTCTGACCTTTGTAACATTGAGATCATTGAAGATCTCTCCCCCATTGCGGCTGCCGCTTGTGCGAACTGCCCCTCGATACAGGGTGCCCGCATCATAGTCTTGGCCAAAATAGAAGTTTCGGTTTGTCGAACTCAACTCATTTCTGTTGGTTGAACGAGGGTTAGAAAGGGTGACAATACGAATGGGTGTGATCCTTGGAAGCTCGGCAGAAGCGGCATTTTCTAACCAGACCTGGACGGTCAACTCATTGCTGGCCTTACACTGATCAATAATCTTGGTAGCAGGACCATTACTATGAATTAAAGTGGGAAAGCGAATTTCAAGTCGCCCAGGACTTCTGTTGACTGGCTGGACTCGAGAGTCTGGCTGATCAATAACAAGATCCAGAGGCTCTCCAAACCCCGATACGTCTCGCACCAGACCAGAGGTTTCGTTAAACAGGTAAAGTGCCACAAGTCCATCTTGCTCCATTTGCTGCCTCCACTGGGCAGAGCCAAAATTCAAGACGTTTCCCCCCACCTGACGATTTCCGTCGGTGTCAATCACGGCTGTAGCCGGAAGCCCACCCAGAAGGAGAGCCAAACCGGTGACAAAGGCAACCAATATTAGATTTCTCTTTGAATCCATCATTGCAATAACTCCACTACGTAGATGGCTCCACCACGGTCCACATTTTGGGTGGTGTGGTCGAGTTCATTGGCAAACAGAAACTTAGCCCAGCTGCCGACAGCGGCTCTGCCAGCATCTAAGGCAACTGCATTTCCAAACTCCCCAGGTCTCTGAACTGGACTCTCAGGTTCATCATTGCGATCCCTCGCCATTAACTTAAACCGAGATTCCGTCTGCTGATTGCTGCCATCGAGATCATAGTGGAAGACTGCACCCTTTTTGGAATTGTCTGAAGGGGCACCCACCAAGAGGGTATTGACCTGAAGCGCCACACTGCTACCAAATGTGGTGCTCCCCCTAGGGGCATTGACCCTGAGCGAGGACCAATTTTCTCCACTCTGAGAAAAAACCGCCACAAAGCCTGCACCGGCAAAAGGAGCTCCGACTGCGACTCGGCTCCCATGAACGGTCACATCAAAGCCAAATCGAGCCCTATTAGGGGTGTTGTTGACTTGAAGCTGAGCCTGGCTCCAGTTGCTTCCAGAGCCTTGAAAGACGTAGGCGTAACCGGGATGATCTGTGACAAAGAGATCATTCACTGGGGCTCCCGCTGCGACGCTGTTTCCCGCCACATCCACACTGAACCCCAGCCAACTTCGGGCAATGGGGCTCGATGCCGTCAACACAGCCTCAGAAGAGAAGCTGCCACCAGAGTCAATAAAACTATAGACGGCCCCAGCTTCAACTGTACCTGAAATGGCACTACGAGGAGCTCCCACAACCAGGCGAGACCCTGAAAAAGCCACATCAAAGCCAAACCAATCTCCCCCATTCGCATTGCCCCCAACGGGGTCCAGGCGTTGAGTTTGAGTCCAGCCCCCACCCGACCCTCTCCTAAAAATATAGACAGCTCCTGCGCTATTGGCTCCCCTGCCAGAAGATCCTACAGCCACTGTGTTGCCAGAGATAGCCACGGCACTCACACCAGCTCTTTCCAACATTCCTGCGCTATCCTGGGGCAACAGCTTGGCCTCCTGCACCCAGCTGGTCCCTTCTCTACGAAAAACATAGGCAGCTCCCGCGAGATCTCCGTTGGCATTGGTGTCACCATCCGCAGAGGCCACCAAAAAGTTGCCATCGATATCCACCTTGCTGCCCAGACGAGCTCCATTTCGAGCGTCGTTGGCCATCTTTTTGACTTCGGGGCGACAGCCATCCGATACTGTCACAGTGAAGCTGCGCTCCGGAGTTCTTGCCCCACACTGGTCCTCTGCTCGATAGCGAACCTCAACAGTGCCCGCTACACATTCTGTGTTTCGGCCCTGTTGCAGACGGATTATCGCCCGGTAGGAGCCATCACCCTGGACCTGAAAGGCCTGGTTGTTACAGCCCACATTTAATATATTGCGATTGTTGCCGGCCATATCCCTTTGCACCAGCGTACAGCGTAAAACCATGGTCTGAAGCTCACCCTCACCTGGTGAACCAAAGACTTCAAGGCTTCTTGGAGAAGTGGTTCCAGCCCCCACATCCATTCCAACAGAAAAAGACTGATTGTTGAGTTGAGTGAAAAGGCTGGGGTCTTTATTATCAAGACAGGGATCAATAATTTCCGGATCTTGGGGAAGCACCGGAGGATCCATCAAAGACCCATCGTTACTCCCATAATCTCCACCAGAGCCTGAGCTATTGGATGCCCCAATACCCTCTTGAATAATGGTGTCTCCAATAGGAGCACAGTTCTGAAACTGCAGCAGAGCGGGAACAGCAAATAGACAAATTAGAATGAGACCAAGTCCCTTCTTAACGGATCTCTTTTTTGTAACCTCTACCTGATTCAATTTGGGCTCCTTTTAAAATAGACACTTGATAAAAACATTGCCAAGTGTCATCTGCGTCCACAGGGTTCAAAAGCCGTGCCTGTCAAAACATAGTTTAATTATATCTGACCTTAGACATCTGTCTAAGTTCATTTCACTGTAAATAATTTCGGCGAATATAAAGGCAGGAGACATCTCATTGTGAGACAGTCCGACCCCAAACACCACAAGGAGGCCTTTAAAAAAATCCTTGGCTTCATCGAACAATCAGTAATATGGTCAGGCCTCACTCAGTTGAAAAGGAGCGTATAAAGACAAGGGCCTTAGTGGAGTTTCTCAATCAATTGACTGGGGAGTTCCCAGAACAGACCATGCCTCGTCTTCCTCCTACGCCTAACACCACATTGATTGATCTGTAATCAATGACTTAAAGTCGAATAAAAAAAATTTTTAGGATTCTCAATTTAATCCAGAACATTTTCACACCCCCCTTCGTCTTCTAGGCAACAAGGGGGTCGGAATGTTAAACAAAAATATAATAAGTCTTTGCCTGATATTTGGCTTACTCTCCACAGCACCTCTATCCCAAGCTGATACAAGCGCCGCGGGAGGAATGGGCCAACTCAAGACCAATTCAGATAACAGCGAACACAATATGAAGCAATACCAGGCAAACGCTCAGATATCCCAAGAAAATGTGCGCGAAATATCAAGAGCTATCATTGAGCTGGACAAGACCGAGCGTCAACTTATGGACAACCACGCGAATTTAGAAAAAAACAAAGAGATCTTAAAGGGAGTGAAAGAAAAAATCTCAGGCTTTAAATCTGAAGAAGAAGAGAAAATGCTGGCAGAGAAAAAGCAATTGGAAGAGCTTCTGGCCTTAGTGAAAAAGATCCAGGCGAACCAGGACCGCCGACAGGAGAACATTAAAGCCTATGAGCTGAGGATGGCTGAGATTGATCAAGAAATCTTAGACTGGGACAATCAGAACAGGTCCATGCAGCAGCTGAAAAAGCAAATCGCTGAGAAGAGAATCGAGGCTGTCAAAGAGCGGTCTAATTGGCAGTCCAAAAGGGAGTCCTATCTGGCTGAAGCCAAGAAATGGCAGGATGAGCTGGACTCGCACCGCAAGACCTTTCAGGAGTACAGACACTTAATGAACAATTAGCTTTTGCCTAGGAATTTATTTTACCCATGAACCCATGAACCC
>SKYF01000165.1 GCA_007128005.1 Bdellovibrionales bacterium | reverse complement strand
TGTCACCCGGAGCACCTGGAATGACTTTTTATTGGGCTTTGCCATAGCCGGAGATCTGGGCCCCCAACTCCACTACGATTTGGCCTTCAGCAATGGGGAGCCGGTGAGTGCCCGCAGTGGCTCGGCGGGGAATTTGCGAGCGGGACAATCCGGGCTGCATGGAGCTGTGGCCAATTTGCGCTGGAACTCCCCTTGGACCGGCTTGCCAGTGATGCTGGGTTTGAGTGGAGCCTCCTTTGAGCGCTTTGACAGCACCGCTCAGGAAAAAGGGGACTCCCCCTGGGCCTTTTCTGCCTACGCCTTGGCCTCCCTCACCCGCTGGACTCAAGGGCGCCTGCCCATGACTGTCAGTGTGGAGTTTGTAGGCGCTCAACATGTGAATCAGGGCAATCCAGATCTGCAGGCCATGGTGGCTACAAAGCCAGATTCTTCTTACGAAGACTATCTCAACGCCCTTGCCAAATCCCAAGCCCAAGCTCTACAGACTGAGTTGGCTTATACCATCACCCCCCGCTTTGAGCTGATCTATCGCTACGACGAGATGCTGCTGGACAAGAACTTTCCCGCCGACGCCTTTAAGCGCCACGGGGTGGGTTTTAATCACTGGGTGGCGGGCAATACGATTTTACGGGCCCGCTACGAGATGGCCAGCGGAGGGCACCCGCAGAGTGATCCCGATGGCTCTTCCCTGCAGGACGCCTTTTGGACCATGCTGCAAGTCAGCTATTGATATCATTCAATTAAGGAGACCTATTTATGGCTAAGACTCTAACAAAAAAGTGGAACCTCGTACGAACAGTGCAAAGCTTATCCGTGGCTCTGGTGGGGGCCTTTGCCTTAACCCAAGGCCAGACCATGAGCTTGGGATCGGCCGCCTTGGTGGGTGACATCCAGGCTGGGGAGCGCAAGTCAGTGAGCTGTCAGGCCTGTCATGGTCCCAAGGGGATCAGTGCCAATCCCATTTGGCCCAACCTGGCAGGCCAGCAAGAGGTCTACTTAGCCAACACCTTAAGGGCCTACCGCAGTGGCCAGCGCAAAGATCCGCTGATGGGACCCATGGCAGCAGGACTCAGCGACCAGGACATTGCGGACCTTGCGGCCTACTATGCCTCCCTAAAGCCCTAAATGGTGACTGGCGCGAAACCGCCAAATACAGCGTTGCTCGTCTCAAATCTCACTCCAACGTACCGCTCAAGTACGCCTGCGTTCGATTTGAGCCGGGCGCCTTGTCTTTGGCGGTTTCGCGCCAGTCACTAAATGAATGCCATGCCCTGTAGGGGCTGTGCCAAAAATTGGCCTGTTGAGCGAAGGGCCAGCAGGCTTTCACCTCGGAGCAGACCTGAGCCTCGCCTGTGTTTGATCTCATCCAGTTAAAGTCGAGCTGCTTTTGGCATCTTTTTTGAAGCCTTTGAGGATGTAAAATTGAAAGGAAAAGGCAATGAGACTCTCCCCCTCTTTAAACCATTTCATCCTGCTGACAGTGCTGATCAGCCTGACACTTTCGGTGGGCTGCTCTGACTCGAATCAGTCCACAAGCTCTAGCCCCGGAGGGGCTTCCAGCAAATATCTACTGAGTTTTTTAAATCTTGAAAAGCAAAATGACCTCTCACCTCTAGATTCCGGAGACTTTATTGATATCAACGGAGAATTGATACTTAGGGGTCAGTACCTGGGAGAAAATCTCGCCTTGGAAATAAGTCGTCAAGATCGCCCCACACCTAGGGCCTCTGGAGCGATTTTTCTCCATGGTGAGGATGCCCGATTCCTCTATGAGCAGATGATTGCATCGCCCAGAGAGGCTTCTCTGCCCAGTGCAACTGGTGAAGTCCTAGTCATTCGAGAAAAACGCAGCCAGCTCCTGTCCTGCCAACAACAGACTTCCCTGACAAGTTCAGACGCCCCCTCCACCTCTGGGAACTACAGATGCGGCGTCGCCATCAACTATAAATCTGGAGAGCTTGTGGACCTTCCCTTTTCTCCCACCCGTTTTGCTTCGTCCTCAGGTGTCTACCAAAGCCCAAGGTTGACATGGGACCCTCCAAGCTCTTCCGAGAGTTCACCTCGGCCTGGACTGATAAATGTCACCCTCACTGGCCTGGAGGCCCGACTTCTCCATGACAATATGACCGCCCCAGAAAAGCGTGGCCCCGATATCAGCTGCACTGGCTTGACTCAAGGAGGGGGGCCCGGCGGCGTGGCTCACTACCAGTGTCAGTTGCGCAGAAATGTGGGTCAGACCTCTCCAGAGGCGATCTCCGCAAACCCCTCAACTCAGGAATAGAAAATGCAATGAATCTGCATAAATGCCTTTTGCCTACTCTTCTAATCTTTTGTTTTCTCTGGTTGGGTTGCGCAACTAGAACTAATAAAAACAACCACTTAGAAAATCAATCTTACGAAATAATGTTATTTAGCACCTTTCATTTTGCAAATCCTGGAAAAGATAAAGTCTTTAATCATGTTAAAGACGTAATGAGCGAAGATTCGCAAATCTACTTAGATGAGCTTGCAAGAAGGATCGCTGAATTTAAGCCCACCCTTATACTCTTAGAGTTTGAGCCCCAAAGCTCTGATGCAGTTAATTTAAAATATAGCGAATATCGAGAAGGTAAACACAATCTAGGACCTAATGAGATTGAGCAACTTGGTTTTCGCATTGCTAAACATTCTGGTTTAGATAAAGTCCATGGATTTGACCACAGGGATATAAAATGGGAGTCAGAACGCTTACTCCAACAACTTGCAAAAGAGCCCATTCTTGAAAGAAATTTCAACATGAGTATCCAAAATATGGTCAATGAAGAGAATAGAGCTCATGCCTCGATGTCGCTCCAAGAGCTTCTAAAAAGATACAATAGCCCAAGAATGGACCATCTAAACAAAGGGTTTTATCTGCTCACTAACGTTGCTGGCGCCGGTACAAATTTTGCGGGAGCAGACGCTTCCGCAAGTTGGTGGCATCGTAATTTTCGTATGCTTGCTCTGATTCAGACTTTTTTAAAACCTGGAGAAAGGCTAATTGTAATAGGTGGACAGGGTCATATTGCTGTCATCCGTGACCTGCTCAGTAACGATATAAATATGAGGGCGATTGATGTGAATGAATACCTCTGAGACTGATCGCAGCATTTGCAACAATTGCGTCAATGAGTTTGTCAATAACTTGAGACTTCCCTCGATCTTCTAAAAAGTGTCTAAATTCCAGTGTCCTATTTTGCCTACGGCCGTGAGATTTGCTGGGAGGCGGCTGAGTTCTATGGAATTCTAAAAAAGGTTTGTGGACTCAACCTTTTTTGTAGGGGGAAAATATGAGAAATATCTCTATTCCAGCCAGCCTACTCACGGCCACTCTGATTGGCTGCACAGCCTACAAAGATCCCTTCGACAAGGCTGCCGAGGACTCCAATGCCAACATTGTCTATAGCTCCTTTGATGTGAACCTCTACCCAATGAACAAACTTATCTGCGACCCCTTTGATGGGGGCTCGGATACGACATTCGATAAGGGGTTAAAAGCTGAACTCTACTATCGAAGTGAGGGCCAGCCTAAATTTTCTAGTCTCGCTCCCTATTTTAGTGAGGGGACGAAGTCAGATCAGACTCTGTTTTTTTCCCAAATCAATGTTCCCACTCGACTCTTTTCTCTGGGCTTTCCCACTGAAACTGGAGACCTTGTCAAACGCGATGACGGAGAGGTTTTAAACGAGTGGTTTGCTCTTCGCTTCACAAGCAGTCTCACCCTGGGCCCTGACGACAGTGAAGGACTTTACCAATTGGCGGTTCTTTCAGACGACGGCTCTATTTTACGTCTTCAAAAGAACGGAGAATGGGTGGACGTGGTCAACAACGACAACAATCACCCCACTCGCATGGGATGTGGTGATGTCATAGAAATGAAGGCGGGAGAGCAACACCTCTTACAACTCGATTACTACCAGGGCCCAAGACACCACATTGCACTGATTCCAATGTGGCGCAAGGTTGACAGTCTGAACCCTGAGCCCGACCCTCTTTGTGGTGTGACAGGAAACAATACCTTTTTTGACTTCAACAACAACTCCACCCCCCGACAGCCTTACTTGGACTTGCTGGATCGGGGCTGGAAACCTCTTGATGCCGCCAATTACGCCCTGCCCATGGAGTCACAGTTCAACCCCTGTGTCCATGGTCAAGCTCCCATCATCAGTAACTTCCAAGTAGAAGACCTCCTTGATGGAGTCGTGCAGGTATCTTGGACGACAGACATTCCTGCGACCTCGCAGGTTCGCTATGTAAATATGGGGGATGGAGCCGAAACCCTCACCTTGAGCGACAATGTGCTGCGCACAGAGCATTCTATCTTCTTGCAAGGTCTTGCCCCCGGAAGCCATTACTTGATCCAGGGTGTTTCTATCTCAGAGACCTATGGCAAGTCCCTCAGTGAAGCCAAGGTGATCTACGTCCAATAGAGTTGGAAAATCGGACCCGCCTCATTTTGATCCAATGATTCATTTTGAGGCGGAGAACTTTTATACACAAACTCACGATTAAACAGTTTTCGGGCCTCTATTCAAAAATAAGCCTCATTGATTGGGAACAGCTCTTGCTTTCAATGATGCTGTAAGAGCTTTTTAATTCCCATCACTGAACATTATTTGAATAGGGGGTCTTTGTGAGGATTTCAGAACGTCACTATTTTACGGCAGCTTTAAGCCTGTCGCTTCTTGTGCCACTTTGGCTTTTCAATAATTGCGCCACAGATGTCCAATTTTCAAGCATTGAAGTCCTTTCACTTGAAGACAGCCAAGGGGCTTCAATCTCAGATACAACCCATACATCTAACCCTCCCTTAAACCTACCTCCTGCTATACAGCCTCCTGAGAGAAACGTAGTCCAAATTCGACAGCAGGTTCAGATTGACAAGAAGCCATTGGATATTCTCTTTGTAATTGATAACTCTGGGTCTATGACCGCGTATCAACAAAATATGGGTGAAAGGATTTCCGGTTTTTTAGATCATCTAGAGGGCCTTGACTGGCAAATTGCGGTGACATCCACGGACCCCAATGAAATAACCCGAGACCGCAGGGGACATAGAGTGAGCTGGGGTGATGGTCAATTTCGCAGTTTCCTCTCCTCAGAGCATCAGCCCATTCTCCGAGCGAACGACCCCTCTACTCTCGGTCAGGCCCAGCTGCTGCTGGCAAATGCCATTGAAATGGGAGCTCGGGGCAGTGGGGATGAAAGAGGCATACGCGCCACCTATCGAGCCCTCGAGAGAAGATCGTCGGATATTGGTCAGGCTGCTTTCTTCCGGCAGGATTCGGCATTGGCCGTTGTTCTTATCTCCGATGAAGACGAGTGTAGCAACGGGGTTTGCTCAACAAGTCACAGTCCTGAAAAGAGCCTCCCGGAAAACCTTTTGGAGCAGGTAAGGTCCCAATTTGGAAAAGAAAAAAGATTTGTCTTTAACTCCTTTATTCATAAGCAAGGTCAATGTCCCGGAGCCCATAGAGCGGCTAGAGAGGGCAACACCTACCGAGAACTTAGCAATGAGACCGGTGGACTCGTGGGGCTTGTCTGTGCCGAAGACTACGGACAACAGCTTTCTGATCTAGGCAGCCTCGTCAAACAACTGGCTTATGAGACAAAGCTGGCCTGCGAACCTTTAGAGAAGAGCGAGACTGGAGCCATTGATCTGAAGATCATGAGTAATGATGGTCTTGTGGAAACTTCTTTTTCTGTGGAAGAAAATAATCTGTTATTTTCAAGTGGCCTCCCATCAGGGAGCTACACTCTCGAATACTCCTGCTATGAGGACGAAATTTAGCCCCCCCTCTTAACTAGAGGGCGAAAGCCCGCCGAGAAACTGGGAGAGGGATTTGATCACGGTGAATGGGATTTCGTGGCCTCCGGAAAAGGATACCAAATTCCCCTGCCATTGAGCGGATTTTAAGAGCTCCTCTAAGCCCTGGGCTCCGGAATAGGGAAGGACGGGATCCTTTGTCCCGTGGCTTTGAAAGAAGCTCAAGCCTGGGTGGCGCTGAGCTCTCTCAGCCCAAGAACTCTGATCAATCAGCGTGCCCGAAAGCAAGACCACGCCTCTGGGGGGCTGAGGCAAGCTCAACGTGAGCTCTAAGGCCAACATCGCGCCCTGGCTGAAGCCTCCCAAGACCACTTGATCCATGGGCCGGTTCAAGGCCTTTAACATTTTTAAAGCTCTATCTCGGGCGGGAAGAATTCTTGCTGAGCTCTTGGTCGAGTAGTCTACTTGGCGGCCCTGAGCCTGAGCCAGCTGATGCTCTTTCATATCAATGGGAAACCAGGCGCGGCCGTAAAAGCCAGGGCCGATCTCCACTTCAAGGGGACCGTTGGGAAAAATCCACTGGGTTTTTGCAGGCACCCTCACCTCTTGACTGAGAGGAAAGAGATCGTGGCAATTGGCTCCAAAGCCATGGAATAAAATGATCGTTAAAGACCTTGAGTCCGGACTGACAGCTTCAGTGCTCAACACCTCAAGAGAACCTAAATTCTCGGTTTTTAAAGCTTTCAAAGCGTCAATCTCCTTTTCTACTGAAAAATCATTAGACAGCTCTATGTCTTAGTTTGAGACATGTAAACAAAAAAATTTCCATTTCACTTTGGTCCAGTGTAGTATGAGTTAAAAGGGGGATTATTCATATGCTGCCAACTTTAATATACGAAATGAAGCCTTTTGCATTGCTAGCTGGAGCATGGTTCGTTAGTCCTACAGTTCCTGAGAGTGCACTTTTAAAACTCAGCGTCCTAGTTCTGTTCCTAGCAGGCGCTGCAATTCTCTATCTACGCTACGAAAGTCGCTATGCTAGGAAAAAGCTACGACGTTAAAAACTGCGCCGCTAAAAACTGCGAAGCGCCGAAAGATAGTAGGTCTCCGCTTTGAACCGAATGGGCTGATTGGCCAAGGTCTCTAGCTTCTTAGTTTCAAACTCTGAAAATCGAGCTGCGACCTTGATGCCAAAGGCCTCACTAAAGTCCACTTCAATCCCGAACTCTTTGTAGTGCCCTCCACCCATGATCGCGTCCTTGCGCTTAAAATCTGAACCTTGGGCACTGAGCTCCGCCTGTTTGTTGGTGTATGAGACTTCATGGTATCCACCAATCCCGCCCGCTTCGGCGTAGGGCCTCACCCAGTAGTTGTCGATCAACTTAAACTTAAGCCCCAGGTTGGCCTCAAGCATATTGCTGCGGAACTGAACATCAGTCGCAGTGTAGTTTTGGTTGTTCAAAGTCGTGTAGTCGTAGTTGGTCACTCCCTCGGCAATCATCATGCTTAAGGTAAAGGTCAGATAAAGGTTTAGAAAATTAAATCCCCTCTCACCGGCTCCAGCCAAAAATACGCCCCGATCCAATTTGAAGTTCTGCGCAGGCGAAATCACATAGAAGTCGGTGTAGCCTCCCCCAAGGCTTCCCGCCACACCCCGCATCTCGACGTTGGGGCGAGGGGCCATCTGGGCCCAAACAATTGAAGGAGAGGTAACTAAAAAAGCCAATAAAATTCCAAAGCGTCTGAGTCCCACAGAACCTCCCCTCAAGCCCGTTTTTAAATTTCCCCCGAATCGCATTCTCACACACCTTAATGTCGCAGATATTTGGGTCAAACTGAAGATTTGCCAGGAAGAACCAGACCACAGCTGGACCCCCTGTTAAAGCCAATTGATCTTGTCTCGGGTTGGGATTAAATTTGCGCTTAAGGTCGAGGTCGATGAACGGAGGTTTTCCCATGCCCATACAACTGCAAATTGAAAATCAAAACTTTTCTGCACGCACGGATGCTCCACGTACAGTAGCTGCCATGCCCCAAATGGGTGTCAGTTTGGATTGGGCCGGCTTCTTACTGTGTCTGACCTTTGACCACAGGGGCCTCACCCTGGGCGTAGATGAAGCTCCAATCTCCAAGGTCTCGCGACTGAAAGCTCTTCCTCGATCCGCCTTTGAATTGCAAGTGGCCGGTAAGCACCTGACCTACAAATACGCCCCTCTACTTGAGCTTGTTTCCTCCATAAAACAGAAGGGCTTTTCCAAAACCCGTCTGGTTGAGGAAATGAAGCTCCAGATGACTGAGGTCCCTGCCCCCCTCAAAGCAGTGGCTCAACTCAGGCCTCCTTCTCCTCAAACTCGAGCGAGAAATTGATCGAGGGAGGGGCGCTCGGGCACCCTCGGAGAGCGGTCATAAGGGCCTGCCCACAAAAAACCCACAATTTCTACCTGGTCAGGGTTCCAATTGAACAGCTCATAGACCTGAGGCTGGCGGGTCAGGGCCCCAGTGCCCCATTTGCTGCCCCATCCCTGCGACCAGAGGTAGAGACTGATGTTTTGCACCCCGCAGGCCACTGAGGCATAGTTTTCCCGCTCAACAAGAGGGTCTGCATTTTTCAAGCAGCCCAGGCCTACAAGAGCTGCTGGCTCTAGTATTTTATTGCGAATGGCAAGCTCCTGAGCCTTTGACAGCTTCTGGCTGGACTCTGCCCTTTTGAGTTCAAGGGCCAAATCTGCCAGCCTCTGGCGAGTTGAATCTTCCACCACAACAAAACGCCACGGAAAGGTCAGCCGATGGTTAGGAGCCCATAGGGCAAGCTCCAGGGCTCTTTCTATCAACTCCGGATCGTTGGGTGCCGGCGTAAATACTTGAAGGGTGCGCCGAGCCCTGATGAGCTCATTCAAAACGGGCCCAAAGCCCTTAAAATCTTCCCCATCTACTTTTGAATCCACCATAATGACTCCCCTTACCCCAGACTATAGTCTAAATCCAGCAGCCTTCAATAGCCGATCTCCAGGGCCTTGCTTGTCCATATGAAGTATGAGGCAGCATACTCTATTTATGAGAAAAGTGAAGGTCCTTACAGTCCTGCTCACAGCAGGGCTGCTGCTCCGCTGTGCTCCTATGGACGTCGAAAGCTCCAGCCAGCTTCAGCTCCCGCCTAGGGGCGAGCAGGGGCAGGAGAGTGAAAATAGCCCAGATGAGGCCTATCCACCCACTGCACCCGATGACTCCCCCAGCCTTTCTCCTCTCCCCCTGCCCCAAGTGGATTATGCCTGTTTTCCCGGCCCAGATGAACAGGGGCTCTGCCTTGAGACCCTTGACAAGACCGAAGTTCAGGAAAGACACCCTCAAGCCGGGGACTTTCACTACCTGAACCCCTACCAAGATCCCGGCTTTCCAGTCAGTTTTGATCCTCACCAATACCGCCCCCCCTCGCGACTGCTCGATATCGGACGCTGGCCCGAGGACCTCAGGCTCTCACCTCATTTTCAGATCTCAGAACTGCTCTGGCTCAGACGGGGGGCCTTTGGCCTCTATTCCAATCAAGCTCTGCTGCCCATTGAGGAGATCCGCAATCGACTGGGTCAGGCCATTTTAGTCACCAGTGCCTACCGAAGTCCCGGCCACAATGGACGAGTGGGAGGAGCCCGCTGGTCACGTCATACCTACGGGGATGCCCTCGACTTTCACTCTCCCGGCGCTGATTTGCAAACTCTCGCCCAACTCTGTTTAGAACATGGGGCCAGCTTTTACCAACTCTACCGCTCCCATATCCACTGCGACTGGCGAGCTCATCCTCTGGATCCCAACTTCTATCCGCCAGTGGAGGGCGAAGCCCCCCGGCCAGCCCTCAGCCGTCAAGTGGCCCGGCAGGCCTTTCACGCCGTCGTCACGCAAGTGGCTCACCTGTCAGACCTCCATCTCACTGTTCCCATCTCCCAGTCCGCAAGGGAAGTCACACTTAGCGCAGAGGTCCCCCAAGAAGACCCCGGCGAGCTACTCTACGAGTGGACCATCACCCTTCCCAACGGACACCTGATAAAATCCACAGAGCCCCGACCTCAACTGCGACGGCTTCCAGGAACCTATACCGCTCACGCCAAAATCGGCGGCTCGATCGAATTGCGAAAAAAATTTCGCATCGAACGCTAATCCATGTCTGAAGAGTGAAGTTGTGCTAAACCCTTGAGGATGAAATCACCCTTCCAAGCATTGCGCCTTCACGCCCTTGACCAAGCTCCGGCTTCCATTGAACTCTTGCACTCCGACCAAATTGGTCAAAAGCCAGGGGAGCCAGGTCAGGTGGTGATTCGAGCTGAGTACTCCTCCCTGAACTACAAAGATGCTCTGGCCGTCACTGGCAAAGCCCCTATTCTTAAAAAATACCCCCTTATCCCGGGCATCGACGTGGCTGGAGAAGTTATCGAAAGCCACAGCAGTGAGTTTCAGCTGGGACAAAAGGTACTTATCACTGGCTGTGGGCTGGGCGAGGACCAAGATGGGGGCTTTGCAGAAATTGTCCGAGCCCCTGAAAGCTCTGTGGTTGCGCTTCCCCAGACCTTAAGCTCACAAGAGGCCATGATTTTGGGGACTGCAGGATTCACAGCAGCCCTGAGTCTATATCGTATGGAAGAAAACGGCCAGACTCCGGAAAAGGGACCTATTGTGGTCACCGGAGCCAGCGGAGGAGTGGGCAGTTTTGCGGTTTCTATTTTGGCACAGAGAGGCTACGAGGTGATTGCCGTTTCCGGAAAAGCCGACCAAAGACAAAATTTATTAAATTTAGGGGCCGCTGAAGTGCTCTCCCCCAATGCACTTAACTTTGGCCACCGCCCCCTAGAAAAGGCTCTCTATGCCGGAGCCATCGACAATGTGGGAGGAGAACTGCTCTCTGGACTCAGCCGGCATATTGGACTTTGGGGCAATATTGCCTGTGTGGGCTTGGCTGGGGGCAGTGACCTCAACATGACGGTGATGCCCTTTATTTTACGAGGGGTCAGCCTTCTAGGCATTAGCTCCAACAACACTCCTCGGCCCTTGCGGCTTCAACTCTGGAAGCTTTTAGCCCAACAGTGGAAACCCAAAAACCTAGAGTCTTTTGTTGAGGAGACATTGAGCCTGGAGGATATTCCCCAGGCCAGCCAAAATATGCTCCTGCGCAAGACTGCTCTTCGTCGACTGGTAAAGATCGCCCAATAGGCTGTGGGACCTACTCCTCAAGCAGACTGCGCAACATCCAAGCAGTCTTTTCATGGAGCTGAATGCGCTGAGTGAGAAGATCTAAGGTGGCCTCATCGTTGGCCTTATCGGCGTGGGGAATCACCTCACGAGCAGTTCGAATCACCGTCTCATGGGCTTCTAACAATTGACCAATCATTTCACGAGCTGAGGGCACTCCACTGGCTTCCTTAACAGAGCTGAGTTTGGCAAATTCTGTATAGGTGCCGGGGGCAAACTCTCCAAGCGCTCTGATTCTCTCGGCAATATCATCCACAGCCACCGCAAGCTCAGTGTACTGCTGCTCAAACATGGCATGAAGCGTTTGAAACATGGGCCCGGTGACGTTCCAGTGAAAATTATGAGTTTTGAGGTAGAGGGTGTAGCTGTCGGCAAGAACTCGGCTCACTCCCTCAGCAATGGTTTTACGGTCGGACTCCTTAATACCAATATTGGGCTGCATAAATGCTCCTTTCTTTCAGCGCGCAGTATGGCGCATTGCTTTAGCTTCCTCAAGACCTAATATGTTGGCTTCTTTAAACATTTACTTTGAGACCCAAAATGGTATTAAGGGGCTATGCAGCAAGAATCAGCTGATTTTCGTGTCACATCCATAGAGGGCAACCCCCAGCGCTTAGATGGAGGGGCCATGTTTGGCAACGCCCCAAGAGCCATCTGGGAAAAGTGGTGCCCGGCCGATGATCAGGGGCGTATCCTCCTCGCCTGCCGAGCTCTCCTGGTGGAAATCCAAGGCTTCCGGATTCTGTGTGAAACGGGGATCGGGGCTTTTTTTGAGCCCAAACTCGCCCAGCGCTTCGGAGTGCAAAAGCCTGATCAACATCAACTCCTCGAAAACATTCAAAGCCTTGGCCTCAAAGAGGAAGATATCGACTGCGTAATTCTCTCCCATCTGCACTTTGATCATGCAGGGGGACTTCTGCCCACCTATCGGGAGATTGAAAATGGCCAGGACCGACTGTTGTTTCCGCGAGCAAAGTATTTGGTGGGTGAGCAGGCCTGGCAGAGAGCTCTAAGTCCCCACCCCAGAGATAGGGCTTCCTTTATCCCCGGGCTCACAGACAAGCTTGAGGCCAGTGGCCGACTTCACCTGGTTTCGGGTCCAATGGCTCCAGAAGGGGTTTTGCCCCCTGAGGTTCACCCATGTTTAGAGTTTATTTATTCCGACGGTCACACTCCCGGGCAAATGCACAGTCTTTTTACCGGGAGGACGAGAAGGATTTTTTATGCTGGGGATCTTATTCCTGGCCGTCATTGGGTCCACTTGCCCATCACGATGGGTTATGACCGCTTTCCCGAACTGTTGATTGATGAAAAGCGCAAACTCTACCAGCGAGCTGTTGCCGAACAGTGGCTGGTTTTCTTGACCCACGATGATCGTTACTGTGCTTGCGAGATTGAAGAAACTGAAGGCGCTCAAAAACGCTTTCAACCCGTGCATCTGAGGGAAGACCTATTAGGCTCTCCCCTTTAATTTTTAGCAGAAAGGTGTGTACCAGATGGAGCCACTTTTAAACTATTACCAATGGTCTAAAGACTATCAGTTGTCCGGTAACAGCATCTGGGCCTGGCTTGTTGCGCTTTTGGTTTTTCTTGTGAGTTTTTACCTGTTAAAGTCAGCGCGCAACTGGCTCCAACGAGAGGGGCAACCAGGCTCCATTCGACAGACAAACCCCGTCTTTAAAGTCTTACGCCCGGCGACCAGGCGAACATACTTTTTGGTCTTGGCTGTTTTGTCCCTTTACTCAGCCCTCTATTTTTTGACCATCCCTGAAAAAACACAACAAGTCATAGATCTTATCGCCACTTTGGCCATCTTTGGACAGATCATTATCTGGGCAAACAGCCTTATTGATCACTATGCGAAGGTCTACAGCGAGACTCGCCCTCCGGATGACCGCACCATGGGCACGGCTCTAGGGCTTGCGACTTTTGTTGCCAAGTCTGTCTTAATGGGACTTTTGGTGTTGTTGGCTCTGGATCAAATGGGTATCAATATCACGGCCCTAGTTGCCGGTCTTGGAATTGGCGGGGTGGCCATTGCTCTGGCCCTGCAGAACATTCTCTCCGACCTATTTTCCTCTCTCACTATCGTTTTGGACAAGCCCTTTGCAGTGGGCGATTTTTTAGTCGTGGGAGACTTCTCTGGAACGGTGGAGCGAGTGGGGCTCAAAACAACAAGAGTCCGCAGTCTGAGCGGAGAACTTTTGGTCTTTTCCAACTCAGACTTACTGCAAAGCCGAATTCGCAACTTCCAGAGTATGAACGAGAGACGAGCAGTTTTTCATTTTGGAGTCCTCTATGAAACCCCTTACGATAAGCTTGCTGAAATTCCTGAGATCGTGCGCAAAATTGTTGAAAAGCAGCCCATGGCTCACTTTGATCGAGCTCACTTTTTTAAATACGGAGATTTCTCACTGGACTTTGAAGTCGTCTACTATATTCGCGACCGAATTTATTTGACCTATATGGACACCCAACAGGCCATCAATCTCGAACTCTTTAAGACTTTTTCCGAAAAGGGGATCGGCTTTGCCTACCCCACCCGCACGGTCTATGTGAATGACCTCTCCAAGGGTGGGGCAGAAAAAGCTCCAGAAAAAACTCAGTAGCGAAACAGGGCTGCCATCCCAGCCCCTCTAGGCATCTGCTCTGGGGCCACAACATGCACTTTACCGCCTTTACGGATAGTGTGAATGGCGGCCAGATTCATCAACTCCTCAGCTGCAGGCGGGTTGGCAGTTTCAAAGGAAAAATTATTTGGTTCAGATTCTTCCTGCCACTGACCCCAAACCTGATGCTCTTGACTCAAAAACAAGGTGTCCACACGGCCCTGCAGAGACTCCTTGACTACTTCCTCAAGTTGCTCAGAGGTCTTACCCGACCCCGATAAATTATTTAGTCTCTCCAAGGTGGCCATCTCCCTGGACTTGATCACTTCTTCTACACAGGGCCAGGCCTTCTCCAAAAGCTCCTTTTCTGACATTTCTTCAATTGAACCCATCACAGCTGTATCCGTAAGACCACTGTAATCTATGGCCTCTCTAAAAATGGGGTGCAGATACTCCACCCCTGCCAAGACCAAGGGACCACCTCCCTGTTCATTGAGCAGTCTTCTGACTTCTTGAGCTAAAGGCCTGAACCAACGCAATAAATCCTGGCGGTGGGCATTTGGGTCATCATGGCCATGGTAAACGGCCTCAGCCCCTCCACCTGTGTTCTGAGAATGATAGTTAAGGGCCTTTTCCTTTTGCAGCCCCTCCAAGGCCTCATCCAGGCTCTTGGGCACGGCGGCTCCCAGCTCCATCTCCTCCAGATCAAAGTGAGAGGCTCGATACAGGTGAGCCCCCCCCATGCTTAGGGACAAGACGTAAAACTGTCCGTCCTCATTGAACACCCGAACAAGAGGACTGATGTGAAAGTGCCGACTGACTTGCACCAGGGGCTTCACATCCATAGGGAGTTGGTAGTACTTAAAAAAATCTTTGGCCAAAAACACGGCCAAACCTGGTCCCTGGTGCTGCCAGAACATGGGATCCTCCAGAAGTTTTTCAGCAGGTGCCAGCATCTGTTGCTGCTCTTCAGTTAAGACCTTCTTGGCCTCATTGAGAAGGTTTTTGAAACGGATGGGGTTTTGTTGAACTTCAGAGCCCGCGACCACCATGGGAGAATAGATACTGACACTTGGGGCCTGGCTGTGCTCAACCAGCTCACGAAAACTCTGACGAGGGATGCTCTTCATAAAACCTCCATTAAATATTGACCAAAAACAGAACCCATCGCTAATATCTGGGCAGTTTTCATATAAGCCATTCTTAAACCCGAAAAGATTCAAGTTCGCAAGGGCCTTGATCAAGATTTCAAGAGCTGAAAGTTTTTGTGCGCAGACAACACGTTAAGACCCTAGTCATCCCAGCCCTTGTTCCCGCCCTACTTATTGCGGGCATTTTTTTCATACTGTCTTTTACCTCCCTTTATTGGGGTAATATGTGGATCGTCGATGCTACTGAAGTCATTGAAACTATTGATGAATTTAATATACGCAAAGGCCCCCAGGCGACGACTTTGGCAGCCTTTGGAGCCATTCTGTTGTTTGGCCTACTGCTGTCCTGTCTGATCTCCCGGCAGAGGGCTCGCCATCAACTGCAAGCCAACCAAAAGCTGCTGATGAAATCACAGCCCCAGGCTCTAACCGGACTGTCACTGGCTTCCATAGCCCATGACTACAACAACGTTCTACAATCGATGAACTTTATTGCTGAAAGGCTCAGAGGCCTTATGGACCAGCCACCAGAAGCTTCTTCGGCAACCTCTCCAGACCCTCTTCTATCTGAGGTGGAGCGCCTTTTGAAGGGCTTGGACAGTTTGACTCAGCTCGCCCATCAGATGCGCCATGTGGGAGAACAGAACTCCTTTGGGGAAAAGAGTTTTGTCAATCTGCGCGAACTGACCAGAGAAGTTGCCGGTCTACTGTCCTACCAGTTGGACACAAGAGGAGTTCAGGTGAAAATAATGGACAGCCTGGGGGAGTCCCCAGAGCCTTATCTGAGCTACCCAGTGCTCATTCAACAGATGCTGATCAACTTAGTCCTCAATGCATCAGAAGCTGTCCTTGAACAGCAGGGCTTAATTGAAGTACATCTAATTAAGGCCCCTGACTCTTTCTTGGTGGAAGTGCATGACAATGGTCCTGGCATAGGAGAGGTAGAAAAGGAGCAGGTCTTTGCACCCTTTAAGAGCTCTAAGGGGCAGGGGCGAGGACTAGGATTGTTTTCAGTGAAAATGTGTGCTGAGGCTCATAATGGGTCTGTCAGCCTAGGTCGGTCTCCATTGGGCGGAGCCTGCTTTAGAGTGTCATTGCCCAAGGAGAGCTAGAGACAAAATGGATTTACGAAATATCTGCATCATTGCCCACGTCGATCACGGGAAAACCACATTGGTAGATCATATGCTCAAACAGGCTGGAACCTTTTCGTCACGAGATGTGGTCGAAGACCGGGTTATGGATTCCATGGATCTGGAAAGAGAAAGAGGAATCACCATCCAGGCCAAAAATGCCGCCATCCAATACAAATCCACCCGAATCAACATTGTAGACACCCCAGGCCACGCAGACTTCGGGGGTGAGGTCGAGAGGATTCTAGGCATGGTCGACGGGGCGGTTCTCCTTGTAGATGGAGCCGAGGGCCCCCTTCCTCAAACGCGCTTTGTTCTGCACAAGGCCCTGTCACAGGGTAAAAAGGTGGTTCTGGTCATCAACAAGGTGGACCGCCCCGAATGTGTCGATGGCATACGAGTTGCTGAGGTCGTCAATCAGACCTTTGATCTTTTTATCGATCTTGGGGCCAGTGAGGAGCAGGCTGACTTTCCTATCCTCTACGCCTGCGCAAGAGATGGTTGGTGCACACCTGATTGGACCGATGTGCCTCGCCTAATCAGTGGCGAGATTCAGGGGTCCCTCCAACCCCTATTTGATGTCATTGTGGAAAGATTGGCCCCTCCTCAAACTCAGGACTTAGGCGGGCTTCAGATGATGACGGCCAACCTGGGCTGGTCTGATTTTGTCGGGCGGCTGGCCATTGGCAAAGTTCTGTCCGGATCCCTTCAGCCCAATGACCGCATTCAGAGAAGAGGACAAAATCAGCAGGGCCAGGAGATTAAGGAGACTTTCACCATCACCAAACTGTTTTCCTACAGCGGACTCAGACAGATTGAGACACAGAGGATTGAGGCCGGGGACATTGCCGTGGTGGCCGGCTGTGAGGACATCCAGATTGGCGACACCTTGGCTGGAGAAGATGCTATTCCCACTTTACCCAGAATAGAGATCGACCCCCCCACCCTGGCCATGGTCTTTTCAGTCAACACCTCCCCTTTTTCCGGTCGGGAAGGAGAGGCAGTTCAGTCGCGAAAGCTGAGAGAGCGACTGCTCAAAGAGGTTCTCCACAATGTGGCCATTCGCTTTGAAGAGACTGACCAGCCAGACCAATTCCGCATTCTCGGACGAGGAGAGCTCCAATTTGCCATCCTCATTGAACAGATGCGGCGCGAGGGCCTTGAGTTTATGGTGGGCCGCCCAGCCGTACTGTTTAAAAAGGACGAAAGCGGTCAAAAGACCGAGCCCCTGGAAAGAGCCACCTTGGATGTTCCAGAAAGCTATGCCAGCGAGGTCACCAGAATGTTTCAAGAGCGTAAGGGCATTCTTGTAAGTTATGTGCCTAGCGGAACCCAGTCGGGCCCTGAGGGCACTCAAAACCGCATTCGCCTGGAGTTTGATATTCCCACCCGAGGGCTTTTGGGAATGCGCACAAAGTTTTTAACCGCCACTCGGGGAGAAGGTATTTTTAGCTCCCGCTTTGTCGAGTACGTCCCTTGGAAGGGGGAGATGCTTCACCGCAGCTGGGGCGCCCTGGTCTCCGACCGCGACGGGACCACCATGGAGTACGCTCTATTGAACTTAGAAGATCGGGGTGTTCTCTTTACTCCCCCTGGGGTACCTGTCTATGAGGGCATGATCATTGGGGAATTTAACAAAGAAAACGACCTCAACGTCAACGCCTGTCGAGAGAAGAAGCTCACCAACGTCAGGGCTGCGGGCTCCGATGCCCATGTGACTCTTCGGGGCTTGAGACAAATGACTCTTGAGCGCTGCATCGAATGGATTGATGATGATGAATGGATTGAAGTGACCCCGCAAAATATTCGTCTGCGAAAAAAGGTGCTGCAAGCCAATATGAGAAGCATTATCCGCCGCGGATAGGCCTTAAAAATTCAGTGGCGAAGAGCTAAAATCACATGGTAAAGTCTGAAGCAGAGTTATTTTTGCCAAACTTGGCTCTCCCCGCAGTTGGGGTGCAGTTGGGTTTGGAGTCTTATCAGTTCCTAAGGAGATACCTAATGGGTAAAAAACTTTATGTAGGCAACCTATCCTACTCAACAGATGATTCATCTTTAAAAGAGGCCTTTTCTGAAGTTGGCCAAGTCGACTCTGCCAGAGTGATCACCGACCGAGACAGTGGGCGCTCAAAGGGCTTTGGCTTTGTGGAGATGTCTTCAGACGAGGAGGCCGAGCAGGCCATCTCCCATTTCAATGGCAAGGACCTTGATGGCCGCAATATCACCGTAGCTGAGGCTCGACCCCAAGCTCCTCGCGAGGGTGGAGGTGGAGGTTTTCGTCGTGGAGGAGGTGGCGGAGGAGGCTACCGTCGCGGCTAAACAGAACCAGCATATCACAGTTTTCACCGACGGAGCCTGCTCAGGCAACCCAGGTCCCGGAGGCTGGGGTGCAATCCTCTCAATTCCATCGCTAAACCAGGTCTGCGAATTGGGGGGAGCGGACCATCAGACGACTAACAACCGCATGGAGATGCTCGCAAGCATTGAGGCTTTGCGCCGAATCGAGTCCTCTCTAAAAAGTCACCCAGAAAAGATTCACGAACAAGAGATCAACCTCTATACGGATTCCACTTACATCATAAGGGGAATCACCCAGTGGATTTTTGCCTGGAAGAGACGAGGCTGGGTCTCCAGTCAAGGAGAGCCCGTCCTCAACCAAGACCTGTGGCAAGAGTTAGATGCCTTGATATTTAAATTGAAAAGGTCTCGCCTTCCAGTGCATTGGATCTATGTGCGCGGGCACTCCGGAAATCCTGGCAATGAGCGATGTGACCAAATTGCCGTCCTATTTAGTCAGGGGCTTTGGCCAAGCCTTTACTCCGGGCCCAGCGAGGGCTATTCCATTGACTTGTCGGTGGTTCCTGAAAAGGCCTCCCTTCCCCCAATGAGCTCAAAATCTAGTTCTACAGAAAAGAAACCGCCCCACTCTTATTTGAGCCTTGTGGACGGCAGAGCTTTTAGACACAAGACTTGGAGCCAGTGTGAGGCCAGAGTAAAAAACCGCAAGGGGGCCTTGTTTAAAAAAGCCAAGTCCGCTGAAGAGGAGCAGGGCATTCTGCGTGGCTGGAATTACACCGGCCCCGTTGAGGATGATATCTGAATTACTGCCAGTTATCGAAAGCGGATTCGGAATAGAAGTTAAGCTTCTGCCGCTCTCTTTCAACCAGTTGGGAAACTCTCTGATTTTCCCTTTCAATCCGCTGCTCTCTTTGACCCAGAGACTGAGCCCGCTGCTGCTCCTCCTGCAGTTGGCGCTTAAGTTGCTCTAAACGCTTGTAAAGCTGAACGGTCCGCCGCTCAGCCTGAGCAATGCGTTGCTCGGCGGCCTGACGTCGCTCTCTGGCCTGAATGGCCTGGGCCTCAACCTTATCCACTTGAGCTTCTACTTTATTCAACTCTGCCTCTGCCTGACGCAACCTGCGCTCCTCTGCCTGAGCCCTCTTCTCTACGCGTTGATACACTGCCAGGCTCTGATCGTAGCGTTGAGATAGCCTCTGAACTCGGGTTCCAATCCGCCCTCTCTCTTGCTCAGAGCGCTTAATCTCTCTCTCCAGACGGGCCGCCTCCCTCTCCAGAGCAAGGGCCTCCTCTCGAGCTCTTTCCTCGAGCTTCTGAGCATCAAAAAACTGCATTTCTTCTGCCTCCAGGTCAAAATCCAACTCATGGATGCTGGCAATGGACCTAGCTTGAACTTGCAGTGAAAAGACCACAGCTAAAAATAGACTCAGGGAACTAATAATCTTCTTCATGAGAGACTCCTTTTCGGGCTTTGCTACTCCCACTGGTACAGCAAGGCCTGTGCCATATTTAGAAGGAATTCTCACACTCTAGAAGCAATTTCAGGCCCCTTTAGGTGACAAAAAAGGGCCTCACGGACAAAAAAAGCCAGGCATTTTTACTGACTGGTTTTTAGAGGTTCTCAATGACAGCTTTTAGCTCATCCACCCGCCCAGGGAAGACCTTGTCGGGAGCAATGGCCAAAAATGGTGTCCCGCCAATCTTCATCTTCTGGGCCAGGTCTCGGGTTGCCTGAAGCTCTTGGTTTACCTTGTCAGAGTCCATGTCCTGTTCCCACTTGGCCACGTCCAGGCCCAGACGGGAAGCGATGGCTTTAAAAGCATCTGGACTTCTCTCACGAGTCTTATAAACTTCAGAATAAAACTCTTTAAACTTGTTTTGCTGGTGAGCGGCCAAAGCGGCTCGAGCTGCAAGCTCAGATGAGGGCCCCAGAACAGGAAAGTTCTTATAGACGACTTTTACGTCATTGTTGGCCTCGATAACCGCGTTGATCGTCTCACTTTGCCGAGCACAGTGACCACAGTTGAAATCAAAGAAGTAGGCCACTTCCACTTTGCCCTTGGGGTTTCCTGCAACAGGACTTGAGGCGCTTTCAAAGAGCTGTCTGCGAAACTCGCTCACCATAGCTGGCTGAGGCTGGTTTCTCTCCTGTTCGGCTCTCTGATAAGCCATGACTGAGTCCATAATCACTTCGGGGTTGTCCATCACCCACTGCCTGAGCTGATCGTCACTCACCTGAGCCGTGCAACCTACAAGAGCCACTAATCCTAACAAAGAAATCCATTTGAAACTCATAACTTCCTCCTTAAAGGAACGAGGCTAACAAAGAAGCTATTTGCTGTCATGAACTCAGTGCATCATTCAGCTTCCGCCTGCACCCCTCGCCTTGGGGGATTTGTCGTTCCCCGACCAGGAGGCCGGGGTTGCATATCGGGGTCAATCAGTGCATCTTCAACAGCTCTTCGAATGGCATCCTGAATAGCCTGCTCCTGGCGTCGACTTGAGTCCACAACCGCAGTGCCTAACATTTTGATTAAACTATCAAAAGATAGAACTGAGGCGATGTTGACATGGGATTCAAAGCGAACTCTTGGAGGCTGAGTAAACTTGGAGAGATTAGATCCAAATAGAAGATAAGCAAACTCAACCTGAGCCTCAGAAGCTCGAGACACCTGCTTGACCCCACCGAGCTTCACATTCACCCCACGCCCCGCCAGGAAGGTGTTCAGGCCGGAGAGAATCGGCAAGGAAACTAAGCGGCTGGGTAGGCCTGCAGCCGTTCCAGATCCACCCATGGCAAAGCCGTGAAAGTCTTCAGCTTTCGCCATCACATCCTCAATGTCCCAAATAAATCCACCAAAAAGTCGGCCCGAAGATGTCTTCTCACCAATACCCAACCCAATATCGGCATTGGGCCAACCCACGATGGCCATCTCAGGTGAGAAGTAGGCACCTAAAAACTCTCCCGTGCGACTATCGTAGCGCGACTTTATGGTGGGCATAACTACAAGACCAATGGCTACGGAGCCTCCAGGAGCCACAAGAAAGCTCTTTTTGCCAAAGCTGGCCCCCCCGACCACCACCAGGGCCTTCGGACAGAGTTGATGCCAACCCCACTCTCCCCCTCGGCGCTCCCTCTGTTTTGCGATAAACTCATTGATTCGGCCCACTGACCTGACAATCTCATCCTCATGGCGGTCCATCTGAACAATGGTGTCATAGTCCATCACCAGATCAGGAATGGGATGGCGCTCATTGATCTCTAAAAGGATGTTTTGCAGGGACGTGATTGCTCCCCGAGCCAAGTGTTCGGCCAATTCCACATTGCCATCACAAAATAGATAAGTGGGTTCAGAGTACTCAACAAATCCCCCCCTATAATCCAGCTGCTTGGCTTGAACCCCAGTAGCAAAAAAAAGAATTCCACTCAGAATGAAAACCCGATTAAAAAATAATCCTATGGACATAAGCCCCCCTCGTTAATTTGTTGCCCTGAGAAGTTACGAAAGACCTCTCTGCCTGACAATGCATAGAGTTTTCGATGTGGGCCCATCGGGCCCCAGGTATTTTCTACAAATCAAATAAAAAACTAGATTCCCCTTGCCACATTGGCTAGGGCTGAAGTTGTGAAGTTGCAAAGTCTAGCCTCTTACTTGGCTTTTAGCATTTTTTGTCTTTTCAATGTCAGCCCCGCTGCTCAGGCCGACGCTAAAGAGATGGATTTTGTTCTCTGCCCCTCCCAAGATGACTGGATTCACAGTCCAGCTCAAACCCAGCTTCAGCAGGCTCAGTTTTACAACACCTCCTCTTTACAGAGAACTCGCCGCAGTCTGATTTTGCATCTACGTGACGAGTTCTTTAACTACGCAATCTGCGAGTCTAGCGGCGAATACCCCAGGGCCTCTTTAGTTTCGAGTTATGAAGACTTTCAATGCTCCTGGCTCAGTGACCGGTGGCTCCCCCTGGATTACTTTCCCAGTGTGAATGTGGCCTACGCAAATCTCCTCACAGAAGAGCTGGACCGCCTTCAGGAAGCCGGGGAGAGCTCGCGGAGCTCGCAAAGGTTGGCTCAAGGAATTGGCCCTGCCTTTAAGACCATGGGTTCAGTAATCCTGGTGCAAGCCCTCCATCACTACCCTCAGATCTACGGAGGAGGAAGAGTAAGAGGAACAATGGTCCGAGGTGTGGCCTGGGTTGCCCTTTATGTTAACCTTATGGAACTCATCCGCTCCTATCATCTGCCCCCTGAATTTTCTCCGGATGCAGAGGCTCGTGCTTTGGAAATTGAGGCTCTCCTCAGAAGGGCGGGGGATTGGTCTCCTCTTGGCCCGGATTTAGAGTATTCTGCTGACCGCCTGATGTTCACGCAAAGAGATCTTGTAGAACAGGCTCTGGCTACAACAGTCGAGTTCCTGTGCTCTTTGGATTGAGGTGGTCCACAGCACAGTCAGGGGCAGTGGCCTCACTCAGGCGAGCTTCCTCACAAGCTCGCCTTGACCAGGGATTTTACCTTGATCCCAGGCCCACCAAAATAGCCACAGACCTTGCACAACTAATAAATTGGTGGTGAAAAAGAAAAACGCCTCTTCAAAGGGCAGAATTCCAATGGCCCATCCCGATGTCCATTGAGTCGATATCTCCCATACACCTAAACCAATTGCAATGGCATCGGCGATACAAAAGTAAAGAGTCGTAACTCCAACACCCACAACAAAGTAGGGCCAATCCTTGACCAATTGGTCTCCCCCATAGGCCCATTGAAAAGCCAAGACTGGATAGGCCCAAACCAAAATCAAGGACAGATAGGTCCAGGACTCCTGACCCCATAGAAAAACCCCTAGTAAAGCCGCCCCCAAATAAACGGCCACCCCTAGGGATTTTATAAAAAAGGAGGATACAACGAGTCGCTTCAGGGTCCTCGCCCGCCAGTGGTGCCGCAGCAGCCAAAGAGCCACTCCCGTAATGAGTGTCTGCAGAATAAAAAAGGCATACTCCTCAATGGGAACGTAGCCAATCACCGCTAAAACTCTGTGTGGCTCATAGGTCCATACCCCTTTGTACACCAAATAGTTATCCCATGGAGTGGTATAGACAAAGGCAATCAGGCTCAGAAATATCAGCCCTGAAAAAAACTGAACCTCCCGTTGCTGCCAAGTCCGACGAGCCAAAAAAAATAGGACGGCCAATAAAGGCACTGTGAACACAAGATGAAACTGAGCATAGGTCATAGCTGCACTCCTACTGGTTTGTCTTCGACCACTCCTGGAAGATTCCTCAAAGTCTTATGCAAATGCTGTTGATGGGCTCTTGCTTGCCCAACCCCACTTTGCCTCAAACTCACAAAAAAATCCTTGAGCCCAACTAAAGTCCAATAAATTTTTTCCCACTTCGTCAAATAAACTCTCTTAGACATGACCTGACCTGGGTCCTTGAGAACCTTAAGGCCTATACCTCTATAAACACGAGCTGCCACCGCAATTGCCAACCTTTCCCGCCAGGGAATAAAGGGGTAGCCTTGTCGTCCACTTTCATAATAAATCTCAGCCAGATTCACAGCTCTTGGAACCAAATCGGCAACAGTAGGATATCTGCCTGCGGATAACTGCCACCACTCCGCAGGAAGATAATTGCGCCCTATCTCCGCATCCTCTCCCACATCTCGGCAAATATTGGTCAGCTGCATGGCAATTCCCAAGTCAATGGCAAAAGGCCAAGCTCTGCGATCATAAACTCCTAAAAGAGGGCACATCATCAGGCCTACAACTCCGGCCACCCGGTAGGAGTACACTAGGAGGTCTGCCTCAGTTTGGATATCCACACCCGTCAAGTCCGACTCTGCTCCTAACCAGAGCTGAAGAGGCCACTCCACAGGAATTTTCGTCTCCACCATCAAATCCAATAGAGCTCTGACCTCTGCTCGCGGCACTTCAAGGCCCTGCATCTCAGCCCCAATCTGAGTCAACTGGCGCTGCCCCTCCTCAAGGCTGTTCCTATCGACCGCATCGTCAATGTGGCGACAAAAGCTATAGAGACTGGCCACTCGGTCAAAAGTCACTGGGGACAAGAACTGCGAAGCCCAATAAAAGGACTTCGCATGATGGGCCATAATTTCACGGGGCTGCAAGCTCATCTCCCCTCTTTGGTCCACCCATTTCTTGAACAGCATCCGCTGCTCCTCGGAAGGTTGATCTCCCTAAATCCTGAACCTGCGGAATCAGTCTGTCCAAAAGCCGGGCCGAGTTCAACACCCCAGGAACTCCCGCCCCCGGATGAGTGCTGGCTCCCACAAAGTACAAGCCCTCCACATCCTCTGAGCGGTTGTGAAATCTAAAATAAGCTGACTGACGAAAATTTGGCTCTAAACCAAAACCGGACCCCTGGTGAGAGCGCAGGTTCCTTTCAAAATAGTCGGGCGAGACAAAGGATGTTGAAATGAGATTGGCCTTCAAACCGGGCAAATGGTTTTTGTCCAGCCAATTGAAAATCTTTTCACAGTATCTCTCTCCCTCTTCTTGCCAATTGATCCCACTAAGGTTGTTGGGTACAGGCGACAGCACGTAAAAACACTCGTGGCCCTCGGGAGCCAGAGAGGCATCCGTGCGGGTGGGCGCATGAAGATAGAGGCTAAAATCATCCGCCAAAACCCTTTTAGAGAAGATGTCCTTAAGCAGACCCTTGTATCGCGGCCCCAACAGAATTGTGTGATGAGCTAAGTCCGGATAAGTCTTTTTTGCTCCAAAATAAGCTACAAATAGACTCATCGAAGCCTTTTTCCGGGCCAGTCTCCTTGGACTGTGCTTTTTCAGCCATTGAGTATCAATCATCTGCCCATACACTCTCATGGGGTCTGCATTGGACACCACAAGATCAGCGGGAATAAATCGACCATCCTCAATTTCAACTCCTTGGACCTTCCCTTTTTCAACGCGAATTTTATGTACGGGAGAGCTCAACTGAATGTCTACATGATGCTTTTTTAACAGCCTCACCATGGATTGCACCAAAGCAGTTGTGCCTCCCTTTACAAACCACACTCCCCACTTTCTCTCAAGCCAATGAATCAATAAGTAAATACTAGTTGTAGTAAATGGGTTTCCTCCCACCAATAAGGGCTCGAAGCTAAAGGCCTGACGCAGCCTTTCGTCTTTGATATATCGACTGACCAGACCGTAAACGCTCTGATAGTTCTGCAGGCGAATCATATCAGGAGCCACTTTGAGCATATCTGTCCATTTCTCAAAGGGTTTATCTGCAAGCTTTGTATAGCCTACGTCAAAAATACGCCGGGAATGCTCAGCAAGTTTACGGTAGCCATCGACATCCTGAGGGCTAAGACTGCGGATGTTCTCTAAAATTCTGTCCTCCTCACCCACATAGTCAAAGTGACTGCCGTCATGAAAGACAATCCGGTAAAAGGGATCAATCGGAACTAGAGAAAAAAACTCCTGCCAGTCCTCTCCCAATAAAGTAAACAGCTCTTGAAGAAGGTAGGGAGCCGTGATCACGGTTGGTCCGGCATCAAAAGTAAAACCATCTCTTTTAAAAACAGATGCTCTTCCCCCCGGCTGGTCAGTCCCTTCGACCATGGTGACCTGATAGCCCTTTGCCCTCAGCCGGATCGCTGCAGCTAGCCCGCCAAAACCAGTCCCAATAACAACTGCTCGCGTAGAACTCTTTCCAAATTCAGCTTGAAACTCAGTATTATAAAATGCCATAAAAATCCTCATCCTGACTGTAACCAAAAGTTGATAAAACTTGGCGAAGGTAAAAAACACCTATTTGATAGACCTCTGGCTGCTCCTGGCGAAGCGAACTCTGTCCAAATGATTTGAGCCAGTAGAGTATTCGAGCATGAAGCTCATCAAAGATTCCCTGGGATTCGAATTCCTCCAGCCAATAATTGATGATCTTAGTATCCAATTGTCCTCGATCTGTTTGCAGGAACCGCTTTAGCTCCTGCGTCTTTTCGGGTCGATCTTTGAGATAGAGAGGAATTAAGGCAGACACTTTGCCCTCCATGAGGTCAGCCCCCCGCCTGCGTCCTTCCTTTTTTCCCAAAACATCCGCCAGATCATCAGCCAGTTGAAAGACGACGCCAAAGTGACGAAAGGGTTGTGCCCAGCGCTGGGCGAGGGCGACATCCCCCGTTGCAATAAAGACATTTCCCCAAACAGGGAGCTCAAAAAGGGGGGAAGTTTTTCCACTGATTGCCTCTAAGTAACTCTGCCAAAGGTCAACCCTCTCCAGTTGATCTTGAAGCGTGGTCTCATCCATCTGTCCAGAGACCAGGCAGATGCAGGTGTCAGTCATTTTTCCCAACAGCTCAACTTGTCTCTCCGCAGGCAGATGCATCTGCTTGATGATCCAATGGGGAAGCATCAAAAGCAGCTCTCCCACATTGAGGGCTGCAGGCAAGCCGTGCTTAGCCCACAAAGTGGGCTGCCCACGTCTTTCCTCATCTTGATCTTGAATGTCGTCTAATACCAAAGTGGCATTGTGAAGAAGCTCACAGGCAGCAGCCCATGACACATTGAGGTGAGTCTCTACGCCTAGGGCTTTGCCCACATCCAGAGCCAGTCGAGCTCTCAATCGCCGGCCTCCTGAGCTTAAATGCTCAAGGCTGAGTTGGGCCAAACGATGGGTCTTGAGTCGATGAAGACTGTCCGCCATAAGTTCTTCGACTTGATCCAAAACCAAGCCTTTAAATTCAGGCTCACCAGCTCCACTGAATGAACTCCAGGTTTCAGACATCCCACCCCCCCAAAACTGGTCTCATAGGCTATTCAAAATCATGGGAATGTCCAACTTTTTTTCATGACATTTTTGTTCTTGGGAGCTTCAATGGTTGAAACTTGTCTTTGGGAGTTCGTTTTGTGATCAAAATCACAAATTTAAGTAAAAGCTTTCACAACAGAGTCGCTTTGAAGAGCCTGTCCTTTTCTCTGCCCTCGGGAGAAAAGGTGGCCTTGCTTGGGCCCAATGGGGCCGGCAAGTCCACACTGATTTCTTTACTCTGTGGCTTTCGCAGAGCTTCTTCAGGAAATATTCACATTTTAGATCTGCCCGTTGGGCATCCAGAGCTAAAGTCTCAGGTGGGCTTCTGTCTTCAGGAAAGTGAGTTCCCCTCTTACTCTCGAGTTTCAGAGGTTATGAACTGGGTGGCAAAGCATTACCCAGAGCCCCTCAAAAAAGAGGAGCTTGCTGAGGCCTTCAGCTTAAAACACCTGTTGGATCGACAGACTGGAGGACTCAGTGGAGGAGAGCGAAGAAGACTGGGTTTGGCATTAGCTTTCTTAGGTCGCCCTCAAGTCGTGATCCTAGATGAACCGACAACGGCAGTGGACTTGGAAAACCGCCATCGCTTTTATGATTTTGCAACTGACTACATCTCCAGAGAGAAGGCCACCTTATTCTTCTCCACTCATCAAATGGATGAAGCCGAGCGGCTCGGCGACCGGCTTATCATTCTTCATCAGGGCCAACTCTTAGCGGAAAGCACTCCTCAAGATATGCGGTCTCTGCTTCGGTCTAGGTCGGTAAGACTCCGATGCTCACGGGACCTAGAGGCACTGGATGCCTCTTGGACTCGCGAAAGGGACTCCTTTTACAGTTGCTATGACCCTGCCCCTGAGCGCCTGCTCAAAAAATTGTTTGAGGAGCAAATTGAGTTTTCCCAACTGGAGGTTTCCCCACCTTCTATCGAGGAGGCCTTCATGCATTTAACGGAGAAGGGTCAATGAAACTCTTAGCCCACAGCTTCTATTTTCAGCTCATTGAGCTACTGAGACAGCCTGGTTACACCATCCCCACCCTTGCCTTTCCCAGTCTATTTTATTTTTTGTTTGCCGTACCTGAAAGCCAAGATCCATCCCAAGCCACCTTTATGACCGGCTCCTTTTGTGCTTTTGCCATCTTTGGTGTTGTCTTTTTCCAGTTTGGAATTGGCACAGCCCAGGACAGAGCCAGCAAATGGACCCTCTACGTGCGCACTCTTCCCGCTCCCCCATGGTTCCCACTGCTGACTCGGGCTCTGATTGCCACCCTCATCGGATTGCTCAGTGCAAGCCTGGTGATTTTGCTCGGGCTGTGGCTGACTCCAGCGACCTGGAGTGCTATGGAGCTCTTTCAGCTCTATGGAACCCTGATCCTTGGCTGCTTGTGCTTCGCCCCCATGGGGATAGCCTTTGGCTATTGGGTCAGCGAAAAGACCGCTCTGCCCTTAGCAAATTTGATTTACTTGCCTTTGTCCTACATCGGAGGCCTTCTCACCCCCCCACAGATGCTGCCCGAGGCTCTTCACCGGGCGAGTCAGTGGACACCCACTCGTCACTATGGAGAGCTCGTCTGGGCATCCACTGCTCCTGCCAGTCAAAACTACCCCTGGGAGAGTCTGATCATTGTTTTTGGGTTTTCTATCCTGTTTTTAATCTTCACTTTGGTGGGATACCGCCGCGAGCAGGTTCTTGTATGGAATTGACCCTGGACACATCAAAGACCGCGGTGGTAGGGCCTGCCGGGGTCGAACCGACGACATCCACCTTGTAAGGGTGGCGCTCTACCAACTGAGCTAAGGCCCTAAAGGATCATGCTTATCCATGAAACTGGAAGCACTTAGATATTGAATTATCCCTTTACTGTCCAGACTCTTTTGTTGACCACGGGCGTTATCCCCCCCCTTTGCCCTTAAGGAGAAAACCTTATGCGGTTGAGCCTGTAGTGCAGGTCCACAGACTTGCCATCAACGATTTTCCTAAGAGTAAAGACCATGACTTGACCGCCCACACTGTAGCAATTTCCCCGTCTCCCATCCCTTATAGAGTGATTGGGATAACTGCGTAAAATCATTTGATAGCTGATGACTGAGTCGCGGGCGGGCCCTAAAGTGATTTGTACCACCTTTTCATTCCAGTCCACATGAGTGCGACCATAGGACTGTAAGAGGCCTTCCGAAGTGTATCTCCAAATCCTCAACAACGGCCTTTCTCCAGGGTCAAAATGACCCTCGAGATGAAAATAAAAGTAGCCACCGGCTTCAGTATTCGTAATCTGCCACAATCCAGTGAGTTGGCTCCAAGGGAATGGGCACTCCGAGCCCCAGGGCCAAGGAAGCGGGTCATCAAACTGAGCCTGAGCCTTGCCTCCAGACACCCCAATCAGCACTAGAATCAAAATCACTATTTGCATTCTCATTGAGTGCCCTCTGCCTGAAATAACACCTTAGTATTTTTACTCAAATAGTAGCCATTTTTTGCCCGAAAGATATACTTCGGTTTGTCATAATCCGGTTCAATCATTTTTCTGAGGCGCTTAATAGTTACATAGATTTTATTGTCATGGACAGCTGGGTCGTAGTCCTGACGCCACACTTTTTTAACTAAAGCCTCTTTAGAGTGAACTTCGCCCGGGTTGCGCAAGAAAAGCCTTAGCAAGTCCAGCAAGATAAACTGGTTTTTAAAATCAATTTTTCCCTTCTTCCTCTCAATCAAAGAGTTTGAAGACCTGTCGAAAACCAAGTCGTAGTCAGATTGATCGGCATCTCCCATCGCGGCCAAGCGAGCATCCACTCGACGACTGAGATAACGCAAATTCTCTGGATCAATAGACCTTTTCGCCAGCATCAAATAAATGCGGGCCAGATCGTGATGACCCATATCTTGGTAGGTCGAGCCCATGGAATAGAGTAGATGTAGGTAGGTGTAGAGGTTTTTCTGCGACTTTACAATGTCGTAGCACTGCCAAAAAATATCCAAGGCTTGCTCTTTTTGCCCCATATCCCTGACGATAAGCCCATTGAGGATTCGGCTGGAGAGCATAAGCTCTGGCAGCGGCAGAAGCTGAAAAAAGACCTGAAGATTATAGACTTCCTTCAGCGCATCCTCGTAGCGTTTTTGCGCATAGTAAACCAAGGCCAGACCATGAATGGCGTAGCAAATGTCCTCCTTGCTATCCTTTTCCAAAGCCAAGGCCAGGGCTTTTTCCAAATACTCCTGAGCAACCTTGTGTTGCCTCTTATAGGAGGCACAAAGAGCTAAGCTGTAGTAAGTCTTAGAACTGAGTTCAAGCTCTTCCTTAATGACCAAGTCTTGCAAAAGTTCCTTGGTGGAATTGATAGCTTTATGATCTTCAAGCTCCGCATAGATCCTCAGAAGCATATTTTGACATTTTAAAAAGTTCGCGAAGTCTTGCTGAGATCTATAGGTCGCCGCAGCCTCTTTCAACTTCTCTAGAGCTATCAATAAATCACCGCGCTCACAGTACAACTGAGCCAACTCATACAAAGAGGCCTGTGATTTCACTTGAACTTCTGCCACCCTCTCTCCTGGGATTCACTTTAGGGGATCTTAAAAGACCTGTAAAAAACTGTCGAAATAATGTAAAAATTTCTGACAGAATATGTCTTTTTCGTCAACCCAAAGTGAATCAATGCTGCAGGGTGTGTCCGGTGTACTGAGCTCTCAAGCCCATTTGACGCTCACTGCGAACCTTAAAAAGTTCCTTGGCATTTTTAATATCAAGGGCGTTGACCAAAACCTGATCCACATGATCCACCAAGATAACCTTCAGCTCACCTAAAACCTCTTTAGGAATGTCTTTCAAGTCTTTCTCGTTCTCCTTGGGGGCAATCACGGTTTTTATTCCTCCACGATGGGCCGCCAAAATTTTCTCCTTAAGGCCGCCAATGGCTAACACCCTTCCGCGGAGAGTGATCTCACCAGTCATCGCCACTGTCTTTTTGACAGGGATCTTAGTGATTGCCGAAACAATGCTGGTTGTTAAAGCCACTCCTGCCGAAGGACCATCTTTGGGAATAGCCCCTTCTGGCACGTGGATATGCACATCAATATTCGAGTAAAACTCCCGATCAAAACCAAAAAGAGGCCCTCTCGAACGGACATAACTCATGGCCGCAGCGCAGGACTCCTTCATCACGTCGCCAAGCTGGCCCGTAATAGTGAACTTACCCCTGCCTGGAACCACAGAGGCCTCGACAACCAGCAGATCCCCTCCAACCTCTGTCCAAGCTAAACCATTGGTAAGACCCAATTCGTTGCTTCCTTCAATTTTTCCATAGCGGTACTTTTGAGGACCCAAAAGCTCAATGACTCTCTTGGGGGTGACTTGATGGGCCTTGGATCCCTTTTTGCCCTGTCCCTTTGCCGAACCGGCAGCTTTACTCTCCAGGCGCACAATATCTTTGGCCAGCTTGCGGCAGACAGTGGCAATCTGTCTTTCCAAATTCCTAACCCCAGCCTCCTTGGTGTAGGAGCGGATCATCTCCCTGACGGCAGCCTCGGTGAAGCTCACCTTGTAAGGTCCAAGCCCATGGGCTTCAATCTGCTTTGGAATGAGATACTTGTCGGCGATATTGTATTTCTCGCTCTCGATATAACCTTCAAGTTGAATGATCTCCATTCGGTCCAAAAGAGGACGGGGAATTGGGTGAAGAGAGTTGGCCGTGGTGATAAACATAACCTGAGATAGGTCGTAATCCAGCTCCAAGTAGTGATCTTGAAAAGTGCTGTTTTGCTCAGGATCCAAGACCTCAAGAAGAGCGGCCGAAGGGTCTCCCCTAAAATCCATACTCATTTTGTCAATTTCATCCAAAAGCAGCAATGGATTGCCCTTATCCACTTTGCGCAAGGATTGAATGATCTTTCCCGGCATAGCTCCCACATAGGTCTTGCGATGTCCGCGGATCTCCGCTTCATCTCTCACACCGCCAAGGGAAACTCTGGCAAAGGGTCGGTTTAAAGACCTAGCCACTGAACGAGCCAAGGAGGTCTTTCCCACTCCAGGAGGGCCTGCCAGACAGAGAATTGGCCCCTTGAGCTTGTCAGTTAAAGCCTGCACGGCCAGATGCTCTAAAATTCTCTCTTTGACTTTTTCTAAGCCCCAATGATCCTCATCTAAAATCCGCTCGGCTTCAGCCAAGTCATGTTTTTCCTCGGCATACTCATACCAAGGTAGGTCCAACATCCAATCGATATAATTGCGCACAACTGTGGCCTCAGCACTCATGGGCGACATCATTCGTAATTTTTTAAGCTCTTTTTTAAAGCGATCTCCAGCCTCCTTACTCCAGTGCATTTTGGCCGCTCGCTCTTCCAGCTCCATCAACTCAGCTTGATAGTCATCCTTTTCCCCCAATTCCTTCTGGATGGCCTGCATCTGCTCATTTAGATAATACTCTTTCTGGGAGCGCTCCATCTGCTTCTTGACTCGGTTACGAATTTTCTTCTCAACTTCGAGAATCTCAATCTCGCCCGTCATCAGGTTCAGCAACTCCTCAAGCCTCTTGCCGGGATCAAAGATCTCTAGCAGACGCTGCTTGTCCTCAAGCTTGAGGTTCAGTTGAGCCACGATAATGTCAGCAAGCTCCCCGACTTCGTCGATGGTGGAAACTCGCATAAGGATTTCTGGGGGAATCCGCTTGTTGAGTTTAACATAGGTTTCAAAGGTCGATTTCACTGAGCGCATCAGTGCTCTGGCCTCAACCTCATTGGCCGTGGCCTCAACAATCTCTTGGGCATCGACCAAAAAGAAGCCGTCTATTTGTTTAAAATCTTTTATTTCAACTCGCTTTTTTCCCTCTACCAAAACTTTCACAGTGCCGTCAGGAAGGCGAAGAAGCTGAATGATAGTCCCCAAGGTTCCCACGGAGTAGACGTCTTTAGGCTCCGGATTGTTGGTTTTGGCATCTTTTTGAGCCGCCAAGACAATGTCTGTCTGCTTGCTCATAGCATCTTCGAGAGCATTGATGCTCTTTTCTCGACCGACAAACAGAGGCATCATCATATGGGGGAAAATGATCAAGTCCCGCAGGGGTAAAAGAGGAAGATTCTTGAACTGCTCTCCAACGCCATGAGTCATATGCTGCTCCTTCGCATGCAAGAAGCGGTTCTGACTCTACTTGGGCTCAGGCGCTCTCTGCTGAATCGCTTCCACTGCCTGGCTCAACGGCCACTGAACCGCTCTCTGCCTTATGTCCTAACACCAATTGAGGTCTTTCACCAAGAGTGATGACCTCTTTGGTAATTATACATTCCTTTACGTTGGCCTTGGAAGGAATTTCGAACATGACTTCAAGCATAGCATTCTCTATGACGCCGCGAAGTCCTCTAGCACCTGTGTTGCGCTTAATGGCCTCTTGGGCAATTGCACGCACAGCATCGTCCTCAAACTTTAAATCGACATTCTCATAATCAAAGAGCTTTTGATACTGTTTCGTCAGAGCATTTTTAGGCTTCACCAAAATATCCATGAGTGCTTCTTCATCCAGGGGGTCTAGGACCGCAACCACGGGAAGACGACCTATAAACTCTGGGATCAAGCCATAACGAGCCAAATCATCTGGCTCCATCCGCTGAAGAAGATTTTCATCCTCTCGCAGGCGCTCCTCTTTGGTCTTGATGTCTGCAGCAATGCCCATGGACTTATTCGAAATCCTCTGCTCGACAATTTTCTCCAAGCCCACAAAGGCCCCGCCAACAATAAACAAAATATTGGCCGTGTTGACCTGAATAAACTCTTGCTGAGGATGTTTCCTTCCACCTTTAGGGGGTAGATTTGCCACTGTCCCCTCCAGAATTTTAAGCAAGGCCTGCTGCACCCCTTCTCCACTGACATCACGGGTGATCGATGGATTTTCCGACTTTCTGGTTATCTTATCAATCTCGTCGATATAGATAACTCCCCTTTGCGCTTTCTCCACATCATAGTCAGCAGCCTGTAATAAACTCAAAATCACATTCTCGACATCTTCACCCACATAGCCGGCTTCAGTGAGGGCCGTTGCATCTGCCATGGCAAAGGGCACATTGAGGATTTTGGCAATTGTCTGTGCAAGTAGGGTCTTGCCTGAACCCGTGGGGCCCACGAGAAGAATATTACTTTTGGAGATTTCCACATCATCTTTTTTGCGCCCCTTTCCGGCCGCATTGACTCTTTTGTAATGATTGTGAACCGCCACTGATAGAGCTTTTTTGGCCTTATGCTGACCAATCACATAGTCATCTAGGTAAGCTTTGATTTCCGCAGGCTTTGGCACTGCGAGAGAATCACGAGTGTTCTCCTCCCGCCCCCTTTCCTCTGCAATGATATCGTTACACAGGTCAATACACTCATCGCAAATGTAGACTCCAGGTCCTGCAATTAACTTCTTAACTTCCTTTTGGCTTTTGCCACAGAAACTGCAACAGAGAGTTCCATATCCCGACCCACCACTTTTCTTGGTATTACTCATGATTTCTCACTCCCCTGCTGCTGGGTTGACTTTCTTCTTTTCACAACATGGTCTACCAGGCCAAAGTCCACAGCCTCCTCGGCACTCATATAGCGGTCTCGATCCATCGCCACAGCTAAACTGTCGTAGTCCCTGCCCGTGTGGACCTCATAAATCTCTGTTAGTCGCCGCTTTGTGTTAATCATCTCTTTGGCCTGAATTTCAATGTCACTCACTTGGCCTGAAATACCAGAACCCATAATATGAGGCTGGTGAATCATAACCCGTGAATGAGGCAAAACATATCTTTTTCCAGCCGCCCCCGCGGCAAGCAGCAAAGAGCCCATGCTAGCTGCCATCCCTATGCAATAGGTGCTCACATCACACTTTATAAACTGCATAATATCATAAATTGCCAGGCCCGCTGTCACACTTCCTCCTGGTGAATTGATATAAAGATGGATGTCTTTTTCTGGGTTCTCCATTTCTAAGAAAAACATTTGAGCAATAATGCTATTGGCAATGTCGTCGGTCACGGGAGTGCCCAAAATAATTATTCGGTCCTTTAAAAGCCTGGAATAGATGTCGTAACTTCGCTCTCCCCTTGGGGTTTGTTCAATGACTATGGGAACTAATGCCATGCTGACCTCATTGTTTATCCGTTTTTGTCCTTTATGAGACTTATGCCCTGTGCTACTAGATATCGTCAAATAGGAGAGTTTTTATGAGAGTATTCTTGCAGAAAAAAAACCTTGCCACTGAATCCGAGTCCTTAGTCCTGCTGGTCCCACAGCTTTCTGATTCAAAACAAGACAAGTCGACCCGCAAAGAACGCCGCGCAGCAAAAACCTCCCAGACCAAAGTTCATTTCTCTGCCTCTCAGTTTCCAAATCTTGAGGAAGGAGCCCTTTCTCTCCTCAATAAAGCCCTTGAAAAAAACCTATTTCAGGCCTCCACAAAAGAGTGCCTCGTCTATCGCTCCTGCTTGGAGAGCGGCAAGAGCTTATGCCTGATCGGACTTGGTCCAAAAGACAAGGTTGACGCGGAGAGCTTTCGCAGTGTCGGAGGAGCCCTTTACTCCCAACTCAAGGCCCATAAGATTTCCTCAGCATCTATTTTCACAAGCAATTGGAGCAAATTGGCTGGGAGCAAAACCGGGGCTGAGCTGGTTCAATCCCTCGCCGAGGGCTTGAGATTGGCCAGCTATTCCTTCGATGAGTTTAAGAGCAAGGCCAAAAGTAAGGATTCTAAAGTAAATTCTAACACTCAAGGGCCAAAACAGATCGAACTTTTGGGTCCCGGCTCCGCTCAATGGGAAAAGGCCCTGCACGAAGCTGAGATTCTTTCGGACTGCACTCATTTTGCCCGCCGCTTGGGAGACACTCCCGGCAACTTGATGACCCCACAGATTTTGGCAGAAGAGACTGTCAAAATGGCCAAGGGCACCGGAGTCAAGGTCACCACCTGGGACAGAGCTCGGATCAAAAGGGAGCGCATGGGCGGTTTGCTGGGTGTTTCTCTGGGAAGTGGAGTAGAGCCTCGCTTTATCATCATGGAATACCGGGGAGCTGGAACTCAGAAAAAGCCCCTCTGCTTTGTAGGCAAAGGGCTCACTTTTGACACGGGAGGAGTCAGTATTAAGCCGGCCCAAGGTATGGAAGAAATGAAGTATGATATGTGTGGAGGAGCAAATGTCATTGCCACTGTTATCGCCATCGCCAAACTCAAGCTCAAAGTCAATGTGATGGGTTTTGTTCCCGCAACTGAAAATGCTCTCGGTCCTATGGCCAACAAGCCTGGAGACATTTTAAAGGCTCGCAACGGCAAAACAATTGAGGTGAACAATACTGATGCCGAGGGCCGTGTGATCTTGGCCGACGCCCTGAGTTATGCTAGTGAGCAGAGGCCTCAGGCCATTATAGATGCAGCCACTCTCACTGGGGCCATGGTCGTTGCCCTGGGCAATACCCATACGGGAGTGTATAGCCGAAACGAAAAGCTCATAGATAAGATCCAACGCGCCTCTAAGCAGAGTGGTGAGCTCGTTTGGCCCATGCCTTTGACGGACCACCATGTGGAAGATATCAAGGGCAGCTTTGCCGACCTCAGCAACATTTCTTCCTCCCGAGGAGCAGGAAGCGCCACGGCCGCGGCCTTTCTCGAACAATTTGTTGATGCAGACATTCCCTGGGCCCATTTTGACGTGGCAGGGACAGCCTGGAACATTGGAAGCCGTCTCTCCTACTGTCCTAAAAAGGGTGCCTCTGGTGTCATGATTCGGACCTTTGTCGAGCTCGCTCGACAGTTTTAAAAAACACCTCTGGGCTTTAAGTTGGAGAGTGAGGCTGCCGAGAAGAGACAAAAGGGATACGAGTTCCCTATTTTCGCCAAGATTTTAAGCTCTTCACCTTGCGAGGTAATGGACGATGACAACAAGACTTCAGATCATGTCCTTCGGATTGATTTTAGGAGTTCTCCTTTTAGGGGTTTGGATACCCAACCAATTTGGCAGTCAGAAAATCTATGTCTATGTGGGAGGACAACGGGTTCCCGCCTCCATTGACCAAGGCCTCAACTTTGTGCGTCTGGATGGTCGCGACCTAAAGATCGCCTCAGAGAGGCAGCTCTCTCAGGCTGCTCAGTTGAACTCGGACCCCCAGGGCTTTTCCATTCAGCTCGGCAACTACGCCCTGAATGCCCCTGACGGTCAAGCTGCTCTGTCTTGCCAACTCCACGACCGCATCGAAGTGGTTTTTAGGGCCATCGGGGTTGCCCACTCCGGACAGGTTCCCAAAATGATTTTGCATGGGACCTGTCGGCTATCCCCAGATTTCTCTCAAATCCAACCTCTCTATGTTCCTATTGCTGAGATCTTCAACACTCCACAGCTTGCTGACGAGTACACCTTTATGAGCACGCCGGATCCCATCACTTTGCGCTTTGAGTCCCTGGGTGGCACTTTGCCCTCAGAGTGGGAGGTTTACTCTTTCCGACACTATAAAACCGGCGAATATCACCAGGGAATTGTGATCGAATGGGAGTCCCTGTTGCGCTATCGGGCCCAGCCCCTTAAACTCATGTGGTCCCAGAAGGTGGCCTACCAAGAGCTGTAGACCCAGTTATAACCTGGAGCTCTTTGGCCACGGCCAGAAAACTCAGTCGCGCCACCCAACCGTAGACATTTTCCATCGGAGCCCCTTCCACATCTACCTGCAAATCAGAGACACACAGTCTTCGATAGACAGCACCAGGACTATTGAGGCTCTCCTCTGCCCCCTTGCCACTGTGACTGCGCAAAAACCCACCCGCCAGTTCACAGCCTACCATGTATATGACTGGCTCTGCCGTAAACTCATCAGCACGAACCACCGAAGCTACCCCTTCCTGAAGGATAACCTCCCTGATTCCGCCTCCCCCTTTTGCCGCCTTCATTTTTTTCCTGGCCTTGTAGCTCCAGTTGAGAATCTCCTCGGCACTGTGGGTATGAATCACTCCCAAGCCATAGGTTCCAGAGTTGTTTTTGATATACACAAAAGGCTTCTGGCGAATGCCCCTCGCCTCGTAAGCCTTTTCCAGATCAGAGATCAAAGATTGCACCTGTTCTGCCAAAAGAGCTCTTGTGTTTTCTTCCGTCAAATCAAAGTTCTTAAATAGCCGCGTTTCTATTTGCAAGGACCAGGGATCGATATCAATTAATCTTGCAAAACTCTCTGCAAGCCCATTGTACACTGAAAAGAATTGGTCCTTTCTGCGTCTGTGCCAGCCCATGGTGTGGGGTGGATTGATCGGAGTCTGAAGCCCCTCGATCCAGTTCTCATAACTCTGTGAAAAATCATTATTGCTGATTATAAGCTCCGGCTCAAAGCCATTGACCTGCACAGATTCCCCCTGGCGTAGAGCATGATACAGTTCCACCTCGTATCCAGAGGCACTTTTAAGTTTTTGCTTTCCTGGTTCCTGGCCAGGAATCGCCAAAACAACCCTTTGACCGGCCTGCTCTAGAAGAGTTTTCAAAGCGACCACGTTGTCCCAGTAATAGGGGTTTTGCGTGTGCTCCTCGGTCAAAAGAAGTATCCCCTTCTTGAGCTCAGGATAATGAGTAGACAGGTAAGTTTTTACCAAATCTACAGCACTCTCTTTATCCACCTGACAAATGTTGTTGAATCCCGCTGGAAAAGCATTGGCATCCACTGGCGCCACTTTAAAACTAGAATCCCGCAAATCAAAGCTAGAATAAAAGGGCAAAAAAGCTGATTTTTTTTGCTCTCTAAACCACTCCTGTACATCATCAATGTGTCGCAAAATAGCCCGGTGAATTGCATCCTGAATCATGGCTTCTCTCTCCTCTGCTCTAGGGGACTCTTCTCTGTAGCTCGAATTCGACCATCTCGCCTTAAACCCTCACGTCGTTCAGCCTCAGCCGTGGGAAGAGTCTTCACACCAAGGCGAACCAGGGCCTGACTCATCCGCTGTTCATGTTGGGTGAGCTGGGCCTGAAGCCTAGTTACAGATGCTGGAGGGCTGGGGTCTGGGAATTGAGCAAGCTTCAGTTGCTTTAAGACCCGGTAGGCCTCTGTGAGTAAAGCCACCTGCTTGTGGCGCAAGTTCTGTCGAGCTAAGGCTCCCTCTAGGCCAGGATCGGGCTTTAAAACTTGAGCAACTTGCCATATATGAGAATAGGCTTGATCAATATTGGTTGCGGCTAGGTCAGACCATGGCCGAATACTGAGCTCCACAGAGCGCAGCAGATACTTCTGGAGATGACTGAGTGTTGTTAAGTCCTCCTTAGCTGCAGGCAAATCCACATGCTCTCGATTTCCCAAAGACATTCTTCCCATGTGATACAGAGTTCTTGCCAGTTGATCGGCAAGCTCTTTTTGGTTAGAAGCCCTGGCAATGAGCTGCTGAATTCCCTGGTCGGCTTCACGAAAATACTGCTCTGCGATCTCTATTTCACCAATTCGAGCATAGGTCACTGCCAGTCGCGCAGGGATCTCTGTCAGGCGAACTTCATCTGGAAGAGCTTCACCACGATTGCGAGCATCCAATAAACTTGCAATAACCCTCTGTTCCTGTCCCAAGCACTCATAGACATAACTCAGTCGATAGAAGCTCAGGGCTTCTATGCGGGCATTGCGGCTTCGAGCACTGCGCGCAGCTGTTAAATAGTTTTGACGAGCCGGCTCACAGTCCCTGAGCCCCTCTTGAGCCGCTGCCAAGTTATAAGTTAAAACCAGATCAAACTGGCTACCAGGATATCGTCTTAGAATATCCGAGAAAATTTGAGCAGCTTGAGCATAGTCCTCATTTTCTAAGGCAGACATTCCCGCTTCATACTGGTCAACAGCCTCTGGCGGCAAGACTACACCCTCCTCCTGAGAGGGCTTTCCTTTGCCCGACAGGGCACAGCCCGAGCTCAATAAGGCTACACAGAGGGCACAAACCATCAGAAACACAAATTTCCCTTCAAAAGCTCCCATAACAATCTTCACGAGCGCTCCCCCCTCACATTCATCTTACTCACATTCATCTTACTCCCAGGCCATCTTTGTCTCTAGGATAGAGCTCATCGACTCAAGTCCCTCTAAACCATAAACTACTTCCTTCAGCTCTGGCATCAGGCAATAGGCCACCTCCCCCTTCAGCCCTGTTTCAAATTTGAGGTAGGTGTCTTTTCTCAATGAATAGTAGCCCTGAAGTTCTTGATAGAGTTGAAGAAATCTCCTCTCTATATGGGGTACCGACAAGTTATGGGCTCTGTCCGCTAGATTGGCCTGCAGAGGCTCAAGCTCTAGCCATGCCGGCTGACTCCTGTTCACAATCACTCCCGAAAGCCGATAGCCACCCCTCTTTAGTTCAACAAAAAAATCCTTAGCCTCTACAAGCTTAGAGTGATCAAAGCCTGTGACGAGAACAAAGCTCGTAGCTTCACTCGTCAACAGCCTGTGGACCTCTATGCTTCGTGCACTGACCTGGTCCTGTAAGTCCGCCATGGCAGCAAAAAATTCTCCCAGCTCACCGACAAAGGCAGATCCAGTGATCTTTTCCAGGGCTCGCAAAGCCGTGTGAGTGCCACGCTCTACCACCTTCCCCAAAAGAGTCTTTACTGTGCCTCCGGACTCAGTACTCTTCGCGGCAAACCACTTAGTGACAGACTCCTGAAAGAGCGAATAGATGCGCTCCGGGGCTCTGAGAAAATCCACTGCATGCTGAGTTGGCGGGGTGTCTAAGATCACAATGTCGTAGCGCTCTGACTGGACAGCCGACAGCAGTCGCTCCAGGGAGGTAAATTCCTGAGAGCCACTCAGGCTGCTCACGAGCTGTCGATAGAGACTGTTGCGCATTAACTTCTCTGCAGCTTGAGCTGACGAAGCCCGCTGGCGCACAAACTCATCAAAGACCGCTTGGGGTTGAATCATTGAGGCAAAGAGTTCGCCCTTGTAGCTCTGACCTGGGACTTTCACCTCAACTAAAGAACCCAAATCGTTCATATCCAAGCCCAGAGCCGATGCTAAACGGCGGGCCGGGTCGATAGTCAACACCAACACCCTTTTCCCTCTTCGGGCAAAGCCAATCCCTAAGCAAGCAGCAATTGTGGTCTTTCCGACGCCACCACTTCCTGCACAGACAATCACTTTTTCAGACTTAAAAAACGAACTCAAAGATCCTCCAGCTGCTGGGATAGAGATTTTAACAGACCCCAAGAGCTGGGCTCAAGAAGCCAAGGGAGGCTATGGACGCGGCCTCGTGTTGAAAGCTGGTCCAGGTACTGGCATTGTTGACCAAGAGACTGTGCGAGTACTTCTCTAAAATCACTGAGCCCCTGAGGCCACTCCAAACTCTGCAAACGGCCTAGAGCCTGGATATCCTCCGCTCTCCAGGTCTTGGGCCAAACTTTATTGAGAACAAATTCAACTTTTTGCCCCAAATCGGCCTGAACGGACTCAGACAACTCCAAGGCTTCCACCACCGGCAGTTCCTCGGGCAAAGCCACAATAACAATCTGACAGAACTCAGGATCACAAATCCACCTCTCTATGGACCGGCTCTGTTCTCCCATGGGACCAAAACCGATGGCCTCGGCCATCCCCTGAGGAGCCCGCACCAAGGCCTGAAAATGACCCGTGGCGTAACTATCCACCACAACCACATCATAATCAAATGCCGGGCCCACATTCCTTTTGCCACTGGTCGCTTTGCCTAGGATAGCCAATTCCTTTAGGGCCGGAGCAGCCTGAACCAGAGCCTTCATCACCGGGTTTTCAAAAAACAAATCCACAACCCTGCGAATGGGAATGTAGTGAAATAAATACTCTTTGAGACAGGACTCTCCGTCCCATTTTACCAGCTCCAAGCCAGATTCTATGGCCTTAGCCTGATAGGAAATTTCCATAGGACCGGAGGGAAGAAGCTCAGAAAAATAACTGCGCTCTCCGAGCTCGGCCAATAGAACCCGTCGCCCCTTGCGGGCCTCTTTTAACGCCAGACCCGCAGCCACAGAGGATTTCCCGACTCCACCCTTGCCTGTTACTAGAACAATCTTTTGTTGCATTTAAGCCACCCGTTCCCTATACATGATATGCGTTAAATACCTCTAATCTCAAAGGAGTTTTTATGAAATCCTCTATGGACACACTCGGTGGACTGGCGCGCAAACTCAGCATCGAGCTTCCCTCTGACCTGGTCAAAGCTGGATTTGATAAAGTTTATAAAGAGATTCAACGCGACGCTGAAATCAAGGGCTTCCGCAAAGGCAAAGCCCCTTTAACCAAGGTCAAAAGTCTATACGGAGACAGGGTCAAAGGAGAAGTCTTGCAAGAGTTGGTGTCTGAGCATTACAGCAAAGCTCTTGAGCAGCACTCACTGGAGCCCATTGGCTTGCCCAAAATCCACTTTGAAAAGGGCATTGAGGAAAACCAAGGCTTTACTTTTACAGCTGAGCTAGAGGTTCGCCCCACAGTGACCATTCAGAAGTTTGAAGGACTTGAGATAAAAAAGGAAACTCCTCAGGTGGATGAAAGCAAGGTAGATGAAGTCTTAGAAAATATCCGCCAAAGCCAAGCTGAGATGAAACCTGTTTTTGAAGACCGTCCCCTCAAAGAGGGCGACATTGCCGAACTTGATTTTAAGGGTTTTGTCAACGAGGCGCCCCTGGAGGGAGCCCAAGCTGATGGGCATTTGCTCGAAATTGGGTCCAAGAGCTTTATCCCCGGCTTTGAAGAGGGTGTCATCGGCATGAAGGCCGGTGAGCAGAGAACTTTGAATCTCACTTTCCCTGAGGACTATCACAATAAGGATTTAGCCGGACAAGCCATTCGCTTTGAAGTGACCCTAAAGTCAATAAAGGCCAAGGATGTACCCGAACTCAACGACGAATTGGCCAAAAAAGTCGGAGAATTTGCCGACTTGGAAGCTCTCAAAGAGGATATTCGCAAAGACTTTCTTGCCCGAGAGGAAAAGCGCATAAAGGAGGACTTGCGGAATCAAATTATCAAAGCTCTGGTCGAGGCCAACCCCGTAGAAGTCCCTGAAAGCCTTCGTCAAGAGCAAAAAGAGATGATTATTGAAGACGTACGAAAGCGCATGAGTGATCAGGGGCTTACTCCAGAGCAGTTTGATGAATATCGACAAAAATGGAACTCGGACTTTGAGGAGTCTGCCTCTTTGATGGTTCAGTCGACCTTTTTGGTAGACACCTTGGCCAATCAATTGAACTTAAAGGCCACAATAGATGATCTAACTCAAAAGCTGATGGAATATGCTCAACAAACCGGAATCGAAATAAGTCGAATTCAAGAGTTCTATGAAGAACAGGGTCGACTTCCGCGTCTTGCCTTTCAGATCACCGAGGAGAAGGTCATTAACCATCTTATTGAAAAAGCGAAAATCATTTCCTAGGAATTTCTCTTTTTTCCCTTAGTTGTTCATAACCTGAAAGGCCTTTAAGTAGTTGAAGGCCTGGGTCAATTGATAGTCCTCCTGGAGAAGTTTTTCTCTTTCACTCAAGGGTAAGGGTGTGGACTCTCGCTCCCTCCCTCTCCACCAGTTTCTCCGCAACGGAGATTCCTTGCCAGACACTTGGGGCTCTCCTTGCAAATGCCCCACCACATCCTGCTCCCGGCGCACAGGACCTCGGCTTTTTGCTCTTTCCAGGGCTGCCATATTGACTGCCGCTACTTCCACATCAGGAGCAATCCCTTCTGCTTGAATAGAGCGTCCATTGGGAGTGTAGTATCTAGCCACAGTTAACTTTAGGCCTGAACCGTCACCTAGTTTCACCACAGACTGCACGCTTCCTTTACCAAAACTTCTTTGCCCCATTACAAGAGCGCGTTTGTTGTCCTGTAAAGCCCCGGCTAGAATCTCGCTGGCGCTAGCCGAATACTCATCAATCAGCACCACAATGGGAAAGCCTGCAAAGTTTGCGGGACCTCTCGCATGGCGGACTTCTTGTTCCATCTTGTTCCTGCCTTTGGTGCTAACAATAACACCTTCTTCAAGAAACATATCTGAGATCCTAACTGCCTGCTCCAAAAGCCCCCCAGGGTTGCGTCGCAAATCTAAAATTAGCCCCCTAATACCTCCATTTTTCTTTTCATGACTCCTCAGCACTCGTTCCAAGTCTCGCGCCGTGTTTTCAATAAAAGTTGTCAATCGAACATAAGCGTAACCGTCCTCTAAGTCGGAAAATCTCACCGACCGAACCTTCACTCTTCCTCGGTGAATCACGTAGTCCTTGGACTCACTGAGACCCTCGCGCATAATTCCCAAAGTCACACTAGAGCCCATATCACCTCTCATACGCTGAGCAGCTTCTACTAGGTTCAAACCCTTCGTAGACTCACCGTTGATACTCACAATCCGATCCCCGGCCTGAAGACCTGCCTTTGCTGCGGGAGTATCTTCAATAGGGGAAATGATCGTCAGGACTTCATCTTTGACCGTGATTTCAATGCCTAAACCTCCAAACTCTCCACTTGTCTCCG
>SKYF01000135.1 GCA_007128005.1 Bdellovibrionales bacterium | reverse complement strand
TGGAATATTCCCATTATCGTCACAGTCGTGGCCTTTTGGCCCTTTCTTGTTTTGGGCTTAAAAGATCTTGTCGATATGTTTAATACCTTTCTTGTTCGGGAGGTCTTTCAGATTCCCTGGGTGGGCTTTGGCTTTCCAGAGATGGGGTCTGTTAGGAGCTTTATGGGCTGGTCGGCTGAGGCCGTCGCCCGCCTGCTTCCCAATTTGGCCTACTGGGTGGTGTATGCCTTCTATTTGATCTTCTTTTTCTTTTTTGCAGCCCTTGGGCCCTTTGTTTTGGCCAAGGGTATTTTATTTGATGAGGTGGACGCCTTTCTTGAAATTGTCAAAGAGATGACGGGGCTCTTGTTGTGGCAGACCACTTTGGTGATCTTAGTGGCATTTATAATGCCGGAAATCGTAAGTGGTAGACCTTTGCCCCCCAACCCCCAAGCCAACTTTTATTTTCTCTCATTGGTGTTAGGGATCATGATCTTCTTTGTCCCTTCGATCACCCGCAAGTTTGGCAATCACTTGGGAAGTTCCTTCTTGCCCCCGGGCACGACTTGGATCGGCACTATGTTGGGAATTTCTGCCTTGGGACGAATGACTACAAAGAGTCTTTATGGCTTAGGCTTGACCAGTTCTCAGGCGCGGATGTATTGGCCCAGTTGGAGTCAGAGGGTGATCACAGCTGAAATGCACAACAATGAACACCGTTACAATGAGGATTTGGAAAGAAGAAACCGCTTCTTCAAACAAGAGATCTGGCTCTCCAAGCAGATGGAGAAATTGGTGGAGACCGACCCTGTCCAGACGCAGCCCAAAGGCTACACTCTCTATGGCGACCTCACCCCGAGTCTTTTGGAGTCCCATCAGGGAGCTCTAGCTAGGCCCCAGCCCATGCTTCCAGGTGAACCTGCACCCCTTCCCCACACGCGCAGGTCCTCTGTTCTGGGCACAGGGGCACGCTACTTAAAACCCTACCGGCAGGACCCCTATGTGGACCCCCTGCTGGAGAACTCTCGCTTGGCTAAAAATGAGATCCACTCCCAGGGTGACGGAAAAGGTCAAGATAGTGGGGGAAAGGATAGACCTCAATGAAAATGAAACAGGTACTTTCAGTTTTGAGTTTCGCAGCCACGGCTCTTGCCTTGGGCTTGGTGATCGGAGGCAAGGGATCCTTAGCTCACTCTGTTGGGGTGCGCGAAGTGTCGGCCAGTTCTTGTGAGGTCGTGCGGTTAAATCTTGGACTTGGCATCACGACTCAGGTGGTTTTTGAGCAGGAGCCCAAGGTGACCCTCTATGCCGATCATCGTCACTTTCGGATCAACACCAACTCACTTTCTCCGCGAAGTCTGGCCATCATTCCTTTTGTCGAGGCCAATGAACTCAACGCCTTTAGGGATGCTCAGGGGCGAATGCCCACCGGAGCGGCCTTGGCTCAAGCCCTGGATAAGAGCTTTAAAACCAATCTCTTTGTGTTTTTTGACAACAACAATCAGCTGATGTTTCAGCTGCGCTTTGTGGACAAGGCCCAGGCGGATTATATCGTCAGGGTCAAGCAGGTGTTTAAAGAGGACTGTGTGTTATGAGTTTAGAAGAGCTACTGCGAGAGCCCCAGATCAGTTCTCCCTGGAAGTTGCAGAGAGAGAAGCTGCTGAGAGTAGGGCTGGGCATTTTAACCATTTCCTTTGCCCTGAGTTTGGCGGTGTCCCTGCTGTTTTCGACAAAGAGAGAGAAGAATTCCATGTCGCAAGTCGAGGGTCGGTTTGCGGCCGACACCGACCTGAGCCCCGAGGAGCAGGAGTCCTCGGAGGCCTTGGCTCAGTTGATGCGACTCAGAGATGAGACCAGAAGCCTCAAGGCAGAGCTCAGTCAGTTAAAAAGGCAACCCTCACGGAGTGCACAGCCGAGTCCTTCGGCGGGAGGGGCGCGCGCCACTGGCGTGTCGGGAGCTGGAGTTTCAACTGTTGTCGAGCCAGTGATCAGCTTTGATCCAGGGGAGGGCTTTGTCACCTTGGACAGACGAACAAGGGATGTGTACATTCCCACTGGCAGTGTTTTTCAGGCTCGTCTGGTGACCCCGATCAAAACCTCCGTGGAGAGGACCTTTGTGATGGCCGAGACCACCAATGAATTTCGCATGGATATGGACAGACGCATTCCCAAAGGCTCTCGGCTGATTGGTCGCTCTCGGCTTAACCCTGTGCTGAAAGGGGTCATTGTGGAGTTTGACACTCTGGTTCTGCCCAATGGAATTGAGACCCAGATCAGTGGTCTAGCTCTGTCCAGAAATGCTCTGCCGGAAATTGATGGCCTCTACTTCTCTGATCGACTGCAAACCTATGGAACGGCTCTGGCCTTTGGGTTTTTAAGTGGCTTTGCCGATGCGGGCCGACGCAGAGAGGTGACAGCACTAGGGGCTCGATTGGAAGAGACTCTGAGCAATCAGGTGCTTGCAGGTCTTAGCACGGCATCCTTTCAAGTGGCCGAGGATATGTTAAGAGACATTCGCAACCGCGCTGTGGAGTACGTGGTCGTCCCCGCAGGAGAGCCTGTATTTGTGGCCCTGACCCGTCGGTATGAGGTCGACCAAGGGAGGCAAAGACCATGATGAGGACAAAGATGATGAAGAAGAGTGTTTGGACAGGAGTTGTGATCACAAGCATGGTTTTATTGCTGACACTGTCTCAAATGGGCTGTGCCACCAAAGGGCAGACCATTGCCAGTGGAATGCTGGCCGGGGCTGTGGTGGGAGCTGGAGTGGGGCATCAGTTTGTGCATCATGGTCCGGACAAGAGATACGAAAAAGAGAATACGGTGATCACTTCAGTGGTGTTTGCTCTGGCAGCCGGTGGGGCTTTGGCTTGGCACTACCGAGAGCTTGAGCGCACCAAGGTGGAGATCTCAGGGCGCTTTGCCCGCTATAGGCTCTGTGATGTGGAGGAAATGCAGGCAGAGCTCGCTCGCCAGTTGGAGTTCGGTCACACCTCTGAGGGGCGGGTCTTCGCACTGAAAGACGAGCAGGTGGGACGCTTGGCGATCAGCCTTGATGACCACACCAAGTGGGTTTACCCGACCTTTCGTCAGCGCTTCCTGTTGCCCGAGCTTGGGGAGACCCAGGTGGTTTCTGAGCGCTATATTTGGGAGATCATTCGCCCCGGACGCTTTGTCACCCGGGCCCAGAACCCACAGTTCTTTCTCAGTTTTGATGGAGCGCCAGAGGAGGCCTCCGAGCCGGGCCAGCACGAGGATGAGAAAGGGAATGAGGATTAGATGGAAAAGACGGTCTTGGTATGGAGCAGAAAGCGGTGGAGTGGACCCCTGAGGGCGGTCCTTCTTCCCTTGCTGAGTGCAGGGCTGTTGGCAGTGGCTGGATGTGGAACCAGAGACTACGGCCCTGGAACTCAGGGCCAAGGTGAAGGGTCTGGAAAAAATAAGGAGCAGAGTCGCCCATCCCCAGACACCCCCACGCGCCCCCCTGAGAGCGCTGCGGAGATGGAGGAGGATACCCGCCCTGGAATTGGGGAGAAGGGGGCCGAGGCGCAAAGAGAGCCGCAGCTCCAGGAGGATAGCGGAGAGGAGGTCAGAGGCGCTGGAAAAAGCGAGGAGGATACCCGCCTGGCTCCGGATATCTCCAGACGCCCCCCTCAGAGCGCTGAGGAGATGGCGGAGGATATCCGCCGTAGGCTTAGGGAGAGGGCCGAGGCGCAAAGACAGCGACAGATCGAGGAGGGTGGCGGAGAAGCAGCCGGACAGGGGGATGCTCAGGTTGGGACCGCGGCTATAGGCCTTGAGAGGGTCAGCACACCTGAAGAGGGACAGCTTTGGAGAGGAATTGATTGGCTTCGGGATAACTTTGATTGGGTGGAAATCCCCGATGAAAGCCTCGACTCTTTGAAAGAGGGGCTTCAGGATCAGCTTCCAAGCCGAATCAACTTTGACGCTTTGGGCATGGCCGTTATAGGTGGGGCTGTTTTAGGGGTGGTGATTCGGGGCTCAGGCTCCTGGTTTTTTGGAGGGCCCGTGGAGCCCCACGAGTATCACCCCTTATTAAAAAAGGCTCATAAGGCCATCAGCGCCACAGTTCAGGGGTCCGTGCGTGGAGGGGGTTTTGCTGGAGGCTGCTATCTGTTGCTGACAGGACTCGACCCCTTTTACTCGGGCCTCTACGGTCAGGCCTATGGAGCCCTTGCTGCGGCCACCGTGACGGGAGGAATGGCCAGTGGAGCCGCTCTTAACATTATTCAAAAGATTGTGAATATGGACTTTAGCCAACCACCAAAAATACGTCGAGGTCACTTGGGGCGGGGCTTGGACAAGCTGGAAAAGTGGACGACAGGCACAAAGATAGGCAAGGGTGTGCGCTACAAAGTGGTTCCCGGCCTCGTGATGGTCGGAGTGGGAGCAGGAGTCGGAGTTTGGGTCTTTCACGAGATTCAACGAGATTCCGAAGAAGTATCTCATGAAGGCTTCTATTTTTGAAGGTTCTATTTTTGGGTCTTCGGCGGAATCTGTGGGTAAGAATGACCCATATGGTCTCCTAGAGTTGTCCTCTTCTCCTTCAGCCGCAAGACTCCCCCCTTCTCATTTTCTCTAGGCCAAAGCTCTTCACCCCCTCTCGGAGATTGCAGTCTCCGCACAAAATGCGCAAGTTGTCCTCCTCACAACCTCCCCCATGGGCCACTGGAACAATGTGATCCACTTGAAGCCCCACCATCTCTCTCCCAAATTCGATACCTCTTGCTCTTTGAAATCGACCGCGGTTTGGGCCCAGTAGCACTTTTGACGCCCCCTTTAAACGGCGCCGTAGTGAATGCTCCTTCATCAGCAGGCAATGGCATTCCATCAGCAGCCAAGCTCTTTGTCTCCTCCTTCAAGGCTTCTCCATCTCTTCCCGCATCTCGATCCATTCTTTCCCCATCTCGATCCATCGCCTCCAGGCGGCTCACATCCCAATGGGTGGCGGTCTTTTCATTTCTTTTTTTGCCGAACTTCTTGTCCATGAGCGAACTGAGGCTCAAGGTCGCCATTTCCTGAATGAGCTCGGCCCAGGTCATCCTCAAGCCCTTTGGCCCTAGGAGTGTGCGGACCTCCTCGAGTTGGATCAAAAGCTCTCGACTGAGCACCAGTCGAAGCTCAGTTTGTTCCAAGGACAAGATCGTTGCCTGCTCCTTGGGTGGAGGGGTCTGAATCCCCACTGCTTCCATTTTCTCTATTAGAGCGACTTGCCCCTGTCGTGAGGACTTGTGCTCCAAACTTTTAAGAACCTCAAGCTTCTGTTCCACATCGAGGGTCTTTGTTGGTGCTGA
>SKYF01000195.1 GCA_007128005.1 Bdellovibrionales bacterium | reverse complement strand
GATGTCGCTCACGCTCCCCAAACCTCCAGCACTCGCGCCTACGCCGGAGCCGGCTCAAGCTTTTAGGCTCACTTGATAACACAGCTCCTTCTAGAGTTAAGCCACAAGTTTTTCTAAACCCTCCCACATTGAAATTGAGTCCCACAATCTATAGACAGTGCTTCGAGAACAGGTCATTAAAGAAATAGCTTCAGAGGGGGAGCTGGCTAGGCCGGAGGATTTAAAATAAATCAAATCTGCCCGATGATTTGGGCCAACAAGAGTCCGAATCTTAAGCCAAGGATTATTTTTTAATATCTCTTTAAGGGCATAGAATTTCTTGGGCTCGACATTGAAATATGCAGGTACTTCCACATGAGCTTTTAGGAAATTGGGATCTAAACCCCATTTTTTTTTAAGATAGTTATTTTTGTGAAATTCTGGAATCCTAGAAAGTCTTCGCCCTCTTTTTTTTAGCTTTTTTATTGGAATCTTAAATCTAGCATCACCAGCTCCTACTAGTTTGTCGCAAATTACCATTAGGATCAATTTGTGGTCATCGGAGATATCTTGAGCTAGTTTTATTAACCTCTCAATATGAACTAATTGATGAATTCGATGAACAAGGGTGCCAAGCACCATTATGAAAAGTTCATGATCTTCCCAAAAGAACTTAAGAGACTCTAAAAGTGTCTTTTCGGGGTCTGCAGGCATGGGAGTTGGGTTGGCATAAAATCCACAGCCTAAAGAAGCTAACTTAGAAAGAATTTCTGAGTCTCTATCGCCCAAGACCCTTATCCCTTTCCTTTAATTTCTTTTTCACAGTATTTAAGGTGAGTCGGACTTGTGCCGGCCAATCTGGATCATTTTCTCTTTTAAGTGCCCAACTCTCCGCCTTAGTCAATTCAGGTGGGGTAGGGTTAAGGGCCGCAAGATCATTAATGTCTAGCTCACCCCTCTGGCAAGCTGCATAGAATTTCGTAATTATTAAATCGCCCCTATCTAGAAACTTAACCCTGAGGCTTTTTCCTTCAAAGTGCCCTTTGGCTCTGTCTTTCCATCCATCGGGAAGATTTCTTGAAAAAATATGCCCCGCGCTATTAAGCCACGTCATATCGAGTCCAAATTTATCACCAATTTCGGCAGCAATTAGCTGCAAAATCATGTCCATCGGAGGCTCTACCATATCTATATCGACAGTGGCTCGATCTACGACATCATTGGCAATCAGCGGTCCACTACCAAACACAATAATTTCCCGGCGCTCTCCCTTCTCGCCCAGGGCTTTATCGAGTTCTTTAAAAAGGTCTCTAATATTCTTTTTACTAATCATGGATTATCCTCTCATAAATAGTCCTAAATATCAAGACACGTTACAACCCATTAAATCAATTGGGCTATTTTAAATATTTAACTGCTCTTTGCTTTTATTTCTTTCAGTGGTGAAGACCAAATTTCTCATTGATGAGCCTGGCTGCAATTTTGTTGAAATAGGGGTGTTTCCCTGTAGTGTAGGGGCTATGCTCAAGCCTGCAGAACGACTCAAGAGCTTCGTCTGGTCGGCCCTGTCTTTGACCGGCCGAGACCGCCGACGGCTGGAGACCGTTTACGACCAACTCGACCAGGCCTACCCAGAGGGCCATGACGCTTGGGGCTTGGACCTGCAAAGAGCCAAAACCACTCTCGAGTGGCTCTACCCCATCTATCGGAGATACTTTCGCGTGCGCTGCTTTGGCCAAGAAAATATCCCCGATGGTCCCTGCATTGTGATCTCAAACCACTCCGGGCAGATTGCCATCGATGCCGCCCTTATCAGCGTGGCCTTTGCCCTTGAGGCCAAGCCGCCGCGGATTCTGCGCCCCATGATGGATCGCTTTGTGTCGGCCATTCCCTTTGTGGGGACCTGGGCCCAGGAAGGTGGCGCTGTTCTTGGTGACCGACAAAATTGCATCAATCTTTTGAACAAAGGACAGTCCGTATTGGTGTTTCCCGAAGGGCTTAAGGGTATCACCAAATCACCGAAGGACTTTTATCGCCTGCAAAAGTTCACTCAGGGCTTTTATCGCATGGCTCTGGCCACAGGCATCCCAATAGTGCCTTTGGCAGTGGTCGGGGCTGAGGAGTTTTATCCCTTTGTTTACCATGCCCGCTCGGCGGCAAGCCGTCTTGGGCTTCCTGCTCTGCCCATCACTCCCCACCTGCTGCCCCTGCCCTCGCCGGTGGACATTTGGATCGGCCCACCCATTACCCCAAAGACCTCTCTCAACCCAGAGTCTCCCGACAAGGAGGTGGATGCAGAGGTTCTGGAACTTGAAAACCTGATCAAGGAGATGCTCCAAAAGGGCCTCGAGCAGCGCCGCCCCTTTTGGGCCATCAGTTGAAAGAGCGAAACACTATGGCTGATCTTTTGAGTTACAAAAAAATATTAATCACTGGGGCTGCAGGGAGACTGGCCCGCCTGAGTCTTTCCCTGTTGCTCCAGCGCTGCCCTCGCCTCAAAGTAATTGGAGTGGACTCTCGCCCCCTGTCCCCTCCAGAGGGCTTGAGCAAAAAGGAGGCCCAGCGCCTGTCCCTGTTTCAAGTCAGCTACACTCGAGGGCCATTTGAGTCCCTGTTCAGAGACCACCACTTTGATGCTGTCCTTCACCTAGGGCGCATGAGCCACACCCAGGCAGACCCCCTGTCCCTGAGTCAGCGGCTGGATCTCAACTTGATGGGCACCAATAAGATTTTGGATCTCTGCCTCAAAAACAAAATCCACAAACTCCTCGTTCTATCCACATACCATGTTTATGGGGCCCTTAACGACAACCCGGTTTTTATAGCCGAAGAGGCTCCCCTTCGGGCCAGCATCAAGTACCCCGAACTCAGAGATGTGGTGGAGATGGACCAGATCTGCACCAATTGGATGTGGAAAAATCAAAACCACATTGAGACTCTGGTGCTGCGCCCCTGCAGTATCATTGGGCCTCAGATGGCCAACACCATGACTCGCTACCTGAAGGCCCCTTATGCTCCAGTGCCGGTGGACTTCAACCCTAGTTTCCAGTTTGTCCACGAGGAAGACATGGCCCATGTTTTAATTGAGGCGCTCGAGAAACTGCCTCTGGGGGTTTTTAACGTCGCCTCCGACGAGACCATCTCTTTGCGAGAGGCCAAAATTCGTGTGGGTCAGCCGGCCATTCCCACCCCCTTGAGCCTTGTCTCACCCATGGCGGGCCTGGTGGAGCGCCTGTGGGGCTTTCCGAGATACCTCTTTGACTATTTAAAGTTCTCCTGCATTGTCAGCAACGAGGCTTTAAAAACTCAACTGCCGGAGCTGAAGTTTTCCCACTCCATTCACGACAGTTTGGATGAGCTCAGAGAGGTTGAGACGGGTTGAACCAGTCTAGACGAGACTGCGAAGCTCCGGTTTGGCGATCGCGCCAGGATTCGAACCTGGGACCCACAGCTTAGAAGGCTGTTGCTCTATCCAACTGAGCTACGCGACCCCTTATATTGAGCGCCCGCAGGTTAGCCACAGCACAGGCGGCTGTCAAAATGTTTGCCCCCTATTGCGCAGCAATTTCCCCACAAATTTTCGTTGACCTACGGCTAGGGGCCCCATTTTACTCGTCAGAGGAGGTAAAAATGAGCTTTTTTTCAAGGTCCCTTTCTCTGACGGCCCTGACTGCCCTGATGGCTCTGGCCATCTTTTTTTCCGGAGCTCAAATTGCCCTTGGAGCTCAGGCCACCTCCTGTCCTCAACTTGAGGGCCTATATAAGTGCCCCGAGGTCAACGGGCTGGTGGAAATCCGTCAAAAATCAAATTCCCAGGGCATCACTGAGTACCTCCTGTCTCAAGAGGGTGTGGAGCGAGTGCTGCGAGCTGATGGACAGACCTCCCGCGAAGAAGAGCTTGTGGGAGCAGCTTATTATCGGCGCAAAGAGCGCATTCACTGCGATGCGGGCAAACTCAAAATTGACTCCAAGATGGAGCTTTCCTGGGACAGCGACTTTAGCTCACCTTTTTATGTGGGACTGACTTTTTACTCCATGGGACGAGTTGATTCTGAGTTGGTCTCCGTCACCGACGTGGTGGAGTGGTTGATTGACCCTGAGACAGATGAGCCTGTCCACGAAGAGCACAACTGGATAAACGTCTGTAGGGCTGTTGAATGAAGATTTTGAGAAAAGCAATAAATTATCCAGAGTCAAGTCATAGCTTTTATTAGGGGCAAGTGGCACTCGATCCCGATGGCCCTGTGGGCCCCTGTGGTCCTTGCGGTCCCGTGGGTCCTTGCGGTCCCGTGGGTCCTACGGGCCCTTGCAACCCCCTAGGGCCAATAAAGGTACTATACGGAACACAGCCTTGCACGTCTGCAACTGAATCATTAAAAGATTGACCCTGTCCTATAAAGACCATTCCCCTTGCCGCGCATTCCAAAAGAGGAGCCTCGTGACCTGCCAAGGATGTGCGTGGCTGCTCTGTCAAATTATAATTGAAAGGATTAAAAGGAATATTTCTAAAGTTGCTGTTGGCTCGATAACTAAAATCTATAGAAATAAGGTCCTGTTGACTCTCGCATACATCATTACTGCAAATGGCTCGCCAGCGGACCCTGACCCCGATAGGACAAGCATCATTTCCGTCGATTTGATTGAAAGCATTGCAAACACTCCCATCAACAGTGAATCCTCTTGTGTCGACACTAGAGTCAAAAAATTCAACTCCTTCAGCATCGTATAGAATAAGATCTCGGGTGGTTGTCGAATCTCCATCACAGTAGGGGTCAGTATCACTTAAACACTGCAAAAAGCTTTGGTTAGCAACAATATTTTCCCAAGAGATTTCATTAGAGACAACATTGATTAAAGATTGTCTAATAGACATTACTGTGGATTTTACCAGAATCTCGTATTGGTTTTTTTGTACTAAAGATAAAACATTCGCTAGACTGACCCAAATGATACCACTGATACCCATCACAACAAGAGCCTGCACTAAACCAAAGCCCGAAGAATTTCCCAAAGTACTCGTAAAAAGCCCCTTTTTCCCAAAAAAATATTTTAACCTAAAAAAGAATTGGCTCTTCACTTTAACATAACCTCACTTTTTTAAAAAGCTCTCGCCTTCTCCCGTCTTCTATCGGCCAAAATAGAAAACCTCTTAAGAGAAATAAACCTACAGTTGTCGAAATGCCTTAGTCGACCCTTGATAAGTGCTGTTCTAAAGATAGCTGTCTTGTATTCCTTGAAGGGTGGCTTCTATGGCTATTTCTTCTGCTTGCTTATGCACATCAGGATCAGTGTCTGGAACACCCAGGGCGGAGCTAATTTCCTGGACAAGTCGGGCGTAGTATTGATCTGGGGAAAGGGTTTCAAGGGGTCCAATAT
>SKYF01000075.1 GCA_007128005.1 Bdellovibrionales bacterium | reverse complement strand
TTGAATAGTCCATATCGGCACTAAGGACCAAGTTCTCAAGTTTTTCTGCCTGAAAAATAAGCTCTTTTTGCCGCTGAATATAGCCCTGATACTTAACTTGGATTTCCACAGCCTCTTGGATAGTCAAATCCTCGTCCACTTCAACTCCAAACTGACTCAAATCGGAACACGAAATCTCAACTCTCCGCAGTAAGGACTCAGCACTTGTGGGCTTTAACAAAACAGGAGTGCCCAAACTCCGCAACCTCTCCTGGGTCTCCTGACTAGGCACCAGCTGAGTATTCACCAGCCTATCCAATAGTAAATTTTGCCTAGTCAGCCTATCCATGACCACCTGACTATCCAGAGTATTCAGCAATCCAAGATCGCAAGCAATACAAGATAACCTCTCGTAAGTATTATCTTCTCTTAAAACAAGTCGGTATTCAGCGCGGGAGGTCATCATCCTGTAGGGCTCTTTGGTTCCCTTGGTCACCAAATCATCAATGAGTACCCCAATATAGGCTTGGTCACGCCTGAGTACTAACTCCTGCCTATCCAAAACCTTGTGAGCAGCATTAATTCCCGCCATCAATCCCTGACCTGCCGCTTCCTCGTATCCGCTCGTCCCATTGATTTGCCCCGCCAAAAATAGCCCCTTGACCAATTTAGTCTCAAGAGTGTGCCAAATCTGACTGGGCTCAATAAAATCATACTCAACCGCATAGCCTGGCCGAATGATCTTTACATTTTCTAAACCCGGAACTGTTCGCAAAAACTCATATTGCACCTCTTCTGGCAAACTTGTGGATATCCCTTGGAGATAAATCGACTCCGTCTTAAGCCCTTCGGGCTCTAAAAAAGTCTGATGTCTCTCCTTGTCAGCAAAGCGGGTGATCTTATCTTCAATACTAGGACAGTATCTTGGCCCTAGACCCTCAATGACCCCGCAGTACATAGGTGATTGATGCAACTGGCTACGAATGATCTCGTGAGTGCGCTCATTGGTATAGGCCAAATAGCAACTCACCTGAGGTAAATTCAACTCAGCCTTGGAACGAAAACTAAGGGGCACAAATCGCTCATCCCCTGCCTGTGCCTGCATCTGACTAAAATCTACACTGCTACGCAGTAGACGCGGTGGAGTTCCAGTCTTAAGACGGGTCACCCCAAAGCCCAACTCTCTCATCTGATCTGAAAGACCACGGGTTGCCTTATCTCCAACCCGCCCCCCTGACATCTGCTTCAATCCAATATGCATAACAGCGTTCATAAAGGTCCCCGTAGTAATGACCACGGTTTGGCTAAAGACCTTACTCCCGTCCTCCAAGACAACGCCCACACAGGATTCGCCTTCAATGAGCAAACTCTTTACCTCGGCTTGGCCCAATTCAACCCCATCTGCTTGGCGTAGAAAATTGGCCATATATATAGAGTACAGATCCTTGTCACACTGGGCCCTAGACCCCCTTACCGCAGGCCCCTTCCGTGCATTCAAGCGTTTAAACTGGATACAAGTCTGGTCCGCGGCTCGGCCCATTTCACCACCCAGCGCGTCAATCTCCTTGACGATATGCCCCTTACCCAAGCCCCCAATAGAGGGGTTACAACTCATATAGGCAATGCGGTCTAGATTGGTGGTCAAGACCAAAACCCTGACCCCTAGTCGTGAAGCCGCCAAAGCAGCTTCAACACCAGCATGCCCAGCACCCACAACCAAAACATCCCATTGCTTATTTTCCAAGACAGAACTCCTTGAACACTCTATCCATAACCTGATCATCAAAGCGCTTGCCCAAAATTTCTTGAAGGCTAAAAAGGGCTTCTTGCAGCTCAAACACCACAAATTCTGGACTGGCGGCCGTATCCACCAACTGAGCGAGTCCACTCTCAAGACCCTTTAGAGTTCGAGTCAATAACTCGAAATGTCTAGCTTGAGTGATCGCAGCCGAGTTCTCAAGAAAGCTTTCTCCCACAATCGAGCCCAGAAAACTCTCCACACTCTTGAGCCCCTCACCCGAGGTGGCGCTCACCAAAAAAATTCTTTCTTGAGCCAACTCAAGTCCCTGCCTTTGTAGGAACTCTTTTACCCACCCTAAGACCTGCTCCCTCTGCCCCTGATTGAGTAGATCAATTTTATTAACGAGAACACAGACTCCCGTCCCTTTGTTTTCAACTAAAGGCCACATTCCCTCTTCGGAGAACCCCTTGTCGGCCCATACCTGAGGCCCATCCACTACCCAAAACAACCAGTCCGCCCTCGGCAAAAGCTCTAAGGTCTTCTCAATTCCCAAGCGCTCGACCGGGTCTTCAGTGACACGCAAACCCGCTGTGTCCATAAAATTGACCACAAGCCCATTGAAGACCCTTTTGATATCCACGCGATCCCGTGTGGTGCCTGGAATCGGTGCAACGATAGCCCGATCTTCGCCCCCAAAAGCATTGAGCAAACTGGACTTTCCCACATTAGGAGCCCCAACCAGGGCCACCTCCAGCCCCTCCCTGACAATCCGCCCTCGTTTATAACTAGACAGGAGCTCACTGACCCTCTTTGAAACCCTTTGGACCCTGGTTACCAACACATCAATTTCTGCTACAACAATATCCTCCTGAGCAAAATCAATATTGGCCTCAAGGTGAGCCAATACCCAGATCAGCTCATCCTCGATGGAGTTCAAAATGTCAGACAACCCCCCCTGTAACTGCCGCAGAGCCACCCGAGCTGAGTTCTCACTCTCACTCTGTATCAGCTGTAAAACACTCTCAGCCTGAACAAGGTCCAGTCTTCCCAACATAAAGGCCCGATAAGTGAACTCTCCCGGCTCCGCCATGCGACAACCCACAAGCTGAAGATTCCTAAGAACCTCCCTCACAATATAGGGACTTCCATGAATGCTGAGTTCAAGAGTCTCTTGCCCTGTAAAGGATCTGCCTTCACCAAAATAGGCAACAACGACTTCGTCAATGACCGAACTGTCCTCAGGTCGCCTGAGCTTCCCAAAGTAGACTCTATGGGATTCGGCTTGTTCGGGGACAAAACGAGCCAGCTGTCTTCCAAACTCAAGGGCTTTGGGCCCACTCACTCTTATAACCCCAATGCCTCCATGGCCAGCTGGGGTTGACAGGGCACAAATGGTATCTTCATCCTGGCGAAAAGCTCTCATACAAGGGCTACACAGCCTTAGAGACTAGGCCTTGAGTCTCCTGCTTGCCCCTCTTGCCCCCTCACAGGATAAATTTTTATCTTCTTAAAATGACCCTCACCAACGGATCTGCTCTTTATCCGACCATCTTCTGCCAGATATTGATGAACAACTTTCCTGTCCTTTGGAGAAAGAGCCCTAAAGTAAACGGATTTTCCCTTTTCAAGAGCCAAAGACTTCAGCTTATCAGCTAGCTCAACTAAGGCTTTATCGGCCTCCTCTCGAAATCCATCTGAATCCACAACCAAATTCAAATCCAAGTCTGGCAACTGATGCTGTAACACCCTCTTTAAGTAGAGCTGAAAAGCATCGAGAAGCTGCCCCTCTTTAGACAGCAAAAGCTCCTCATCATCACCATACAAATCCACAACTATCTCTCGCTCCACCTCACTGATCTCAAAAGATAGGTTCAACCCACTTAAGCGTAGAAGTTCACCGAGAGTATCTTCAAGAAGCTCAACAGCCCCCCCTTTAGAATTTTGTTTCTCGTCTTTTTTACCAAATAGTTTTCCAAAAAAACCTGTCATTACATTCTCCTCATAACTTTAAGCTGCGACTGCAGCTGTTTTAGATGTCTCTCTCATAAAATACATTTGCTGAAGAACCCCAAATAGAGCGCTTACAAAAATATACAATGTCAATCCACTTGGTAGAGCCAACATAAAAAGGCTAAAAATAACGGGCATCGCCATCATCACCTTGGCCTGTGCGGGATCTAGAGTGTTAGGTGTTAGCCTTGTCTGAAAAAACATGGTGATCCCCATTAAAATGGGAAGCACGTAGAAAGGGTCTTTTAAAGACAGGTCTTGAATCCACCCAAAAAAGGGTGCCTGGTAAAGCTCAATACTCTGACCCAAAACCTGATAAAGGGCTATAAAAATGGGAAACTGCAACAGAAGGGGTAAACAGCCACCCAGGGGATTGACCTTATTCTCCCGCATGAGTGTCATCATCTCTTCGTTGAGTTTTTGCCGGTCATCCTTATACTTTTCTCTCAGCTCCTTGAGCCTGGGTTGAATGACCTGCATTGCCTTCATCGAGCGAAACGACATAATCATAAAGGGCAAAACAGCAATCCTTACCAAAATAGTAAGCAAAATAATCGATAGGCCCCAATTTCCGACAATTCCATGGAACCAAACCATAATTTTAAGAATGTAATGACCAATAAATCCAAAAAAACCGAAGTCAACAACTCCAGCCAAGTTCCTATCAATAGACTCTAAAAGCTGATAAGACTTTGGCCCCATAAATCCGGTGTAGTTAATGACAAACTCATTTGTCCTAGTCAGAACAGGGTAATTTAGAACTGCGACCACCGTTTGAGCTGGCTGGTCAACAATAACTCTCCCCTCTGGAATAATCCCGCTGCGATCAACTACTGCTTGAGCAAAGTACTGAGAGCCAATTGATATTATATTTGTTCGATCAAAGCTTTGACTCAAGGAAGCTTCTGGATCAACCCTGACTCTCTCTGTTCTCCCCCCTCCATAGCTGATGAAAAACTCTTGACGTTCGAACTGGGGTAGAAAGAAAGATGTCGATTCAAAAACCTCAACTTCTTCACTTAAATAGGATGTTAGCCCCATAAAGCCATCGCTTTGACCAAAAACACGGACCTCTGTATGCAAGCTATAGGACTCGGAGTTGACGACGACCTTTTTTACTATCTCTAGCTCTCCTACTTGAGCTCGGCCTAAATATTCATTTTCAGAAATACGTTCGACTTCAAAATCAATCGGAGTTCTTCGACCCATCAAATTGGTTTCCATGGGTAAAAAACCTTCGCCTCTACCCAAGGTGATGGGGTTAAACTCTCGATCTTTAAATTGGAGAAGTTTTAAGTCTCGGATTCCCATTCCCTGACTTGAAAAGGCAAAGCGCCAGTAATCATCTTCATGATAGAGAAGGCTCTCTTGTTTTTCCCTGTGACCTTCACTACGGGCTGAGAGTTCGGCGGCCACAGACATCCCATTAAGGGGGGAAGTCCCACTTTGCTCGGCCACCAAATTCCTGAGTCGATCCTCAGATCGAACCAAATCCTCTTGGCTTCCCTGACCTCTCGTGCCCACGCCAGAGCCATCTTGAGATTCACTGACCTCCACAGGAGAGACCGGGGTAGGGGGGTACTTGGCCCTCATGTATGAATTCCACATAATCCATAAAATACCAACCGCAGCAATTGCAATCAGGGTTGCTGGATCAAAAAAGCTCTGCTGATTCTGGTTATTAGAACTACTCATGTAAGGCTTCCTTCACTGTATGACACTCTGGTTCAGGTACGGGATCATAACCACTCGATCCAAAGGGATGACATTTGGCCAAACGACACAGGGTCAACCAAAAAGCCCTCGGCCAAGACAGCTTAGTAAAGGCCTCCTGAGCATAACCGGAACAGGAGGGGTGAAAGCGACATGCCCCGCCAAATATGCCTGACAAAAAGCAGCGGTAAAAGCCTATGGCAAAAAGACTGACAAACCTGAGGCTATTTGCCAGCCTTTTCTTGAATTCTAAAGAGCCCCTTTTCAAGGCTGTCTGCAAACTCATTCTGTGAAACATTCTTATAAAAATCCCTACTTTGGCGCCTTAAAACCACATTTATGTCAAAGCCCCTGCTTGGAGAAGTTTCTTGTGACGCCGCTAAAAATCTTTGTCCTTCTCTGCGGAAAAATTCTCGGCTCCAACGTTTCAGTCGATTTCGGACTACAGCTGAGCCCACGTATTTCGGGAAGGTCCAACCACAGCGAAGTTGCCCTTGTGATGTCTCTTGGAAGCTTATAAGCATCCAAGGTTGTGGGTATACTTTTTGTCCTTTTTTTTGCAGATCTAAAAAATCGCTTCGACGCCTGATCGTCTGATAGGACGGCCTATTTTCCACCTACCGAAACCGTCAGTCTTTTACGACCTTTAGCTCTTCGACGTGACAAAACCTCTTGTCCATCTTTTGTGCTCATGCGGGCTCTGAAGCCATGCACGGATTTTCGGCGACGACGACTTGGCTGATAAGTTCTCTTCATAATACATCACTCCAAACTTACGACATTATGATAATGAATATGTCCTCTATCCAAACACCTTTGTGACGCGCCAATAAAGCATGGGGTCTTCTCTCCGTCAAGGTATTGAAAGTTTTCTACGACCATGGTACTCCCCTCACACTAAAAATGGGGTCATGGCTTGAGCACAAACGAGGATTTTTGGCATCAAATTAAAGCCGGGTTGAAGGCAAAAAACGTCCACAATAAGCTCTTGCAGATGTGGTTTGAGCCCACCGACCTGCTGAAAGTCGAAGACCGACAAAGCGGGCGATGCTTTGTTCTTGGAGTTCCAAGCGAACTTCATAAGTACTGGATTTCACAAAATCTTTTAGATAGACTGTGCTCTGAAATTTCTTCATTTTACAACAGCCCCTTTGAAGTTGAGCTGATCGTCACAGGCTCTTCTGATTCCTTGGACGAGTCCTTCGGAATAGATGGCCTTGAGAGCGAGAACAACCCAGAAAAAGCTGCTCAATCTCAGACAGATTTACCTAAACCCCCTTCTTTGCCCCCTCAGCCGACTGTTTCCTTTCACTCCAATCAAGCCCAACACCGCGAAGTTTTGAATCCAGATTACACTTTCTCCACATTTGTGGTGGGTCGAAACAACGAGTTTGCCCATGCGGCCTCTTTTAATATCGCAGAACATCCTGGCTCTGAGGGCTACAACCCCCTATTTATTTGTGGCCCAACAGGAATGGGTAAAACTCACCTTCTGAATGCGGTTGGTAACCACATTCGCCAAAAATTTCCCCACTTAAGAATTGGCTATGTCTCAGCTGAACGCTTTTTAAATGAGTGCATTTCGAGTATTCGGCGCAACGAGATGGACAAATTCAGAATGCGCTACCGAGATCGCTGCGACGTTCTTTTGATGGATGACATCCAGATTCTCGGCCGGGGAGAGGCTGTCCAAGAGGAATTTTTCCATACTCTCAACGACTTTTTTGACAAGGGTCAACAAGTCATTGTGGCCAGTGATAGAATGCCCAAAGATATCAAGAGCTTGGAGGACCGTATCCGAACTCGCTTGGAATGGGGCCTGATCGCCGATATCCAAATGCCCGATATCGAAACCCGTGTTGCTATTTTGCGTTATAAGGCAGAGCGAAAAAACATTCGTCTTCCCAATGAAGTTGTTGCCTACTTAGCAAGAATCTCAAAACGGTCCATTCGAGAGCTTGAGGGTAATTTAAATAAAGTGAAGATGTTCTCTGAACTTCAGGGACTGGGAATCAATCTGGATCTTGCCCGACGAGTTTTAGCCACCCATGATGACACCACCACCATTTCCATCGAGGACATTCAAAAACTCACGGCGGACCACTTTAAGGTGAGGGTCTCTGATCTCAAATCCAAGTCCCGAACCCAACCCTTAGTCACAGCCCGTCAAACAGCGATGTTTTTAATCAAAAAACACTTGGATCGGTCACTTGTAGAAATTGGCCGAGCCTTTGGGGGGAAAGATCATACCACGGTTATGAATGCGTTGCGTAGGATCGAAAGTTCACAGAGTAAAGATTCCGATTTAAAGAGAGATATCGAAGATTTAGAAAACAGAATCCACAATATCACAGGGGTGTGAATTGAATATGTAGATAAGTCTGTGGGGAACGTTGTGAACAACTTGGGGAAAAATATTTGTCCCCAAAATTAGCTTTTGACTTAGAGACTTTTTCATATAGTTATCCACAGTCAAAGCTAAGTTAAAACAATGGCTTAACCAGAAAAACCGGTTATACAGTCCCCTACTACTACTACTGGTTTTTAATTAACTCTTAGAGAGTAATAATTAGGAAAAATTATCATGAAGTTGACGCTTGAAAAGAAAGACCTGGTAACACTTCTTGGCCGCACTCAAAATATTGTTGAGAAACGTGCCAATATGCCCATCTTAATCAACGTCCTTCTTGAAGCTGAATCCGCTTCTTTTCGAATTTTTGCAACCAACCTAGAGGTCAGTCTCACAGGACAGGTTGTGGCAAAAGTCGCTTCTCAGGGGAAGATCGCAGTCAACGCCAAGAACCTTTTTGATATTGTTAAGGAACTTTCAGATGGAGAAATCGAGCTAGAAAGAAGAGACAACAATTGGTTGAGGATTAGCCAGGGCCGGGCTGAGTTCAACATGATTGGAATCAGTGCTGATGAGTACCCAGTCTTTCCCACATTTGAGACCAATGAGTTTACGAAAATTGAGTCTGATGTTTTTTTGGAAATGATAGAAAAAACGATTTACAGCGTGGCAACAGATGCAGCCCGGTATCATTTGAACGGAGTGTTTTTTGAACACAAAGAGACTCACGGAAAAGTAGTTTACCGAATGGTCGCTACTGATGGACATAGATTGAGTATGGTTGATAGGGAAACCACTCAGTCGAGACAGTTTTCAAATCAAGAGGGGGTTATTATACCCCATAAAGGTTTGAACGAGATCCGTAAGCTTTTAGAGGGTGCCGAAGAAGCCATTGAGTTGGCTATTGAAGGTCCGCAACTTGTGGTCCGCCAAGGGGATACTGTTCTGCTCATTCGCCTCATAGAAGGACGTTATCCCAATTATCAACAGCTTATTCCACAAAGCTTTAATGAAGTTGTTTTGTTGAGTAGAGAGACTTTTTTGAGTTCTTTAAAAAGAGTTTCGCTGCTCTCCAATCAGAAATCAAAAGGTGTCACCTTAGCCTTGAGCCAGTCGCGTATGAATATTACATCCAATAATCCAGAGCTGGGTGATGCCAAGGAAGAAATTGAAATTGACTATAAGGGCAAGGACATCAAGGTTGCATTCAATGCAAGGTACATTTTAGACATTCTAAATAGTGTAAATGAGGATATTGTACAAATTCATTTTAACGATCAGATGTCGCCAGGCCTGCTTCGGCCCAAAGATGACCCTAGCTATACATGTATTGTGATGCCCATGCGAATTTGATGCAGATCCAACATCTAGAAGTTAGAAATTTTCGCAACTATCACCATCAGACCCTGGAGTTTGACACCCGGGTAAATATTTTTTTTGGAGACAATGGCCAGGGCAAGACCAATCTCCTAGAGGCCATTTATCTGCTCACGAGAGGAACCAGCTTTCGGCCAGCCAGCAGGGAAACACTGATCAATGCAAGGTCTGAATGGGCCACATTGGCTGCCCGGCTCCATAGCGACCCTTTAACCCATGATATAAAATTGGCCATCACTGAGAAGAATAAGCAATTTCAGATCAACGGAAAAAAAACATCGGCCCAGCGTATAGCCAAAACCCTACCGTCAGTTTTGTTCAGCCCAGAAAGCCTCGCTGTGATCAAAGAGGGCCCTGAGTCCCGACGTCAGCTGGTGGATGATTTTTTACTGTCAGCCAATGATGACGCAGCAGCTACAATAACCGGCTTTCATCGCTGCCTGAAAACGCGCAATCGCCTGCTGAGGGACTTCAAAAAAGGGCTTTATCCAGAGAGCGTTTTTTGGAGAATTTGTGAGAGCCTGAATCGCAGCTATCTGCCCTTGGCCGTAGCCTTGACGGAGCTTAGGATCCACTTTCTCAGAGCTATTCTTCCCGACCTCAGAGAGGCCTTAAATTTTCTGTTTTCACCTCAAAATGTGGATATTTCAGTGGATTATGTGATTTCCTCAAGGTCTGCCTTGGCTTGGGGGACTGAAGAGATTGCAAAATCTCTCAGCCTTCGACTCAGGGAGATGACAAAATCTGAAATTGAGTCCGGGATGTCCCTTGTAGGACCCCACAAGCACGATATTCGCTTTCTTTTTGCCGGTGAAGATGCGCGGTATTACTGTTCGCAGGGGCAGCAAAGATCCCTAATTTTATCTGTCAAGATGGCTCAAATCATGTATCATCAGAGGGTTCACCGAGTGCTGCCAGTTTTACTACTGGATGACGTTTTGTCTGAGTTGGATGCAGACAAAAGAGCTCATTTGGTGGCTTTTTTGAAGCGAATAAAACCGCAGATCTTTTTAACTAGTACGGAGCTTTCTTTCCCCCATGACTTTGGGGACAAAGAGGTTTCGGCCTTTAAGATTGAAAAGGGTTCTGTGGCTCGGCAGGAAAGATAGAGAAGGGGAGTTTTAGCGTGACGCAGGAACAGGTTGTGCAAAATACGGCAAAAAAAGGCTACGATGCGGCTTCCATTCAAGTCCTAGAGGGCCTTGAAGCTGTTAGAAAACGCCCGGGGATGTACATTGGTGACACCTCTTCAAGGGGATACCATCACCTGGTCTTTGAGGTTGTTGACAACTCCGTAGACGAAGCTTTGGCAGGCTTCTGCAAAAAAATCAGTGTCACAATCAATGCAGATGAATCCATCTCTGTGGAAGACGATGGCAGAGGCATTCCCGTTGATCAGCACAAAGATGGAAAATCTGCCTTAGAAGTCGTAATGACCGTCCTCCATGCTGGAGGAAAATTTGATAAAGACACTTACAAGGTGTCAGGAGGCCTGCATGGAGTGGGGGCTTCAGTTGTAAATGCCTTGAGCAGTCGCTGTAGTGTAGAGGTAAAAAGAGAAGGGGCTATTTATAAACAGTCCTATGAAAAGGGAATCCCTCTAAGTGGGGTCGAAAAAATTGGTGAGTCTGATAAGTCGGGAACTAAGACGACTTTTAAGCCAGATAAAGAAATCTTCAAAGATGAGTCACTGCGCTTTGATTTTAATATATTAGCGAACAGGTTTCGAGAGCTCGCCTTTTTAAACGCAGGATTACATATTTCTCTTGCGGACGAGAGAAGTGGAAAGAAACAAGACTTTCAGTATGCCAGTGGCCTGAAAGAGTTTGTAAGCTATATGAGCCAAACCAAAAAGGCCGTCCATCCTGAAGTTATTTTCTTTAAGGGTTCAAAAGACGATGTTGATGTAGAGATTGCTATGCAGTGGAATGATTCTTATTCAGAGTCCATCTACAGTTATTGCAACAATATCAATACCATTGAGGGTGGAAGCCACCTTATAGGTTTTCGGGCCGCACTGACGAGAACAGCAAACAACTATGCTTCCAGCAAAAACCTTCTAAAAGATTTGAAAGTCAATTTGGAAGGAGATGATATCCGAGAGGGTTTAGCGGCAGTTGTCAGTGTAAAAGTTAAGGAACCTCAATTTGAGGGGCAGACAAAAACCAAGTTAGGCAACAATGAAGTTAAGGGCATCGTTGAAGTCTTAACCAACGAAAAACTTGCCGATTGGCTGGACCGTAATCCCAGTTATGCGAAATCCATTATTGGAAAATGCGTTGACTCGGCTAGGGCGAGGATTGCCGCCCGCAAGGCCCGTGATCTTACCCGTAGAAAAACGGCTTTAGATTCTGGGAGCTTACCGGGAAAAATGGCAGACTGCCAGGAAAGAGACCCCTCACTTTGTGAGTTGTATTTGGTTGAGGGGGATTCGGCAGGTGGTTCTGCAAAGCAAGCTAGAGATCGTAGAAACCAAGCGGTGCTGCCATTGCGTGGTAAAATCCTTAACGTGGAAAAAGCTCGCTTCGATAAAATGCTGGGCAACGAAGAAATAAAAATGATGGTCTCAGCCTTAGGAACAGGCATCGGTAAAGACAATATCAATGTGGATAAACTGAGATACCACAAGATCATCATTATGACTGATGCGGATGTAGATGGCTCCCATATTCGAACACTACTTTTGACGTTTTTTTATCGGCAAATGCCCATGGTTGTAGAAAGAGGATACGTATACATCGCTCAACCGCCCCTTTATCGGGTAAAAAAAGGCAACAGTGAAAAGTACTTAAAAGATGAAAGAAGTCTGACCAAGTATCTTCTGGATTTATCTCTTTCAAAGATTCAGATAACTAACCTCAAAGAAGGGACAACGGAAGAGAGTTTAAAAAAGTTTATCCTCGATATTCAGAAATATGATGAACTTTTAAAAGCATTATCGAATCGCTATGATCGTGACCTCTTAACCTTTATTTTTTCTCAGAATGAAAGACTTTCTGAGATATTAAAGTCTGAGGATAAAATCAAAAAAGTCGTTTCTGATTTTGAACAGTGGGCAAAAGATAACCCAACTTCCGGAATATCTTCTGTGAGCGTCGAGATCAAAAAGAATGAAGAATACAACAATTATGAATTTACTCTTCATACCACTAAATTTGGTCATAGGTTTTTCAGTGAGATCCGTACGGCAACCTCAGAGTCGTCGGAAATGGAAGAGTTAAGAGTTCTAAGTCAGAGTTTGAAATCAATTTGTGAGTTGCCGATAAAAACCAAGGTCGCAGATGAAGAGGTAGAGTTTCTCAATTACTTAGACTTTTACCAACAGGTTATGGAGATTGGAAAAAAAGGTATCTATGTTCAACGCTATAAAGGTTTAGGGGAAATGAATCCATCTCAGCTGTGGGAGACAACTCTGAACCCAGAAAACAGAACCCTTCTTAGGGTGACAATTGATGATGCAATGGCTGCAGATGAAACCTTCAGTATATTGATGGGAGAGCAGGTGGAGCCACGAAGAAAGTTTATTTCTGACAACGCTCAACTGGTTGGTGAGCTGGACGTATAAGGTAGGGTAAGATGGAATCAACAGAATTATCGGGCGTTTCAAATGTAGATATCAATAAAGAGATGAGAGAAGCCTATCTCCAGTACTCAATGAGCGTCATTGTAGGAAGGGCTTTGCCGGATGTCAGAGACGGATTAAAACCCGTCCATCGGCGGATTCTCTTTGCCATGAATGATCTTAACAATACCCACGACAAGCCCTACAAAAAGTCAGCTCGTGTGGTCGGGGATGTTATTGGTAAATATCACCCTCATGGAGACATGGCAGTTTACGATACCATGGTGAGAATGGCTCAGGATTTTTCACTTCGTTACCCGCTTGTTGATGGTCAGGGAAACTTTGGTTCTATAGACGGGGACTCCCCGGCGGCGCCTCGATACACTGAAGTCCGAATGACCCGATTAGCAGAAGAACTGTTGGAGGACATTGATAAGGAGACCGTTGCTTTCGGACCCAACTACGATGATTCGCTTTTGATTCCGCTAGTTTTGCCGGCAAAGTTTCCCAACCTACTTGTTAATGGGAGCTCGGGTATCGCCGTGGGAATGGCAACAAATATTCCTCCCCACAACCTGGGCGAGGTGATAGATGGCTGCGTTGCTCTGATTAAAGACCCTAATTTAAGCCTTACACAACTATTAGAGCTGATTCCGGGGCCAGACTTTCCAACGGCAGGGGTGATTGCTGGAAGACAGGGGATATTGTCCGCCTATAAAACAGGTAGAGGAGTTATTACCTTAAAAGCGGTAGCAGAGGTGGTCCCCAATAAAAATCGTGAAGACATTGTGGTCACCGAAATTCCTTACCAAGTCAACAAAGCTCGTCTGGTTGAGAGTATTGCGGATCTTGTGAGAGAAAAGAAAATTGATGGAATTTCAGACATTCGAGATGAATCATCCAGAGAGGGAATGAGAATTGTTATCTCATTGAAGGCTGGAGAGTCTGGGTTGGTTACTTTAAATCGACTGTATAAATTCACTCAGCTTCAGGTCAGCTACGGAATCATAATGATTGCCCTAGATTCAAGGAATCAACCCCAAACCTTTGATCTAAAGTCCATTCTTGAGTCTTTTGTTGAGCACCGTAAGGATGTAGTTACTAAAAGATGTATCTTTGACTTAAAAAAGGCAGAGGCAAGAGCTCATATTTTGGAGGGGCTTAAAAAGGCATTAGACCAAATTGATCAAGTTATTGCCACAATTCGAGCGGCCAAAGAAACCTCTGTGGCCAAGGAAAACCTAATCGAAAAGTTTTCTTTTTCTGACAAGCAGGCTCAGGCAATCTTGGAAATGCGTCTGCAAAGGCTAACAGGTCTTGAACGCCAAAAAATCGTAGATGAGTTGGAAGAGGTTAACAAGAACATTGCTTGGCTGAAAAAAGTGCTGGGGGATGTGGCAGAGGTTTACAAGATCATTGTGCAGGAACTTGAAGATATCAAGAGCCGCTATAACAATCCTAGGCGGTCAAAAATTGAATCGAATGGCGAAGAAATCGAAGATGAGGACTTGATAACTAGTGAAAACGTCGTTGTCACCATGACCTTTTCGGGAAGTATCAAACGCATTCCTGTTAATGAATATCGGCTCCAGAATAGGGGCGGGAAGGGTCTCAAGGGTGCAGGGACTCAGGAAGAAGACTTTGTATGGCGGGTTTTTTCAGTCAACACCAAAACCACGATGTTGACCTTTTCAGATCGAGGAAAGGTCTATTGGACCAAGGTTTATAAAATTCCTAGGGGCTCACGACTGACTAGGGGAAGAGCCATTGCCAATGTCGTCCAATTGTCCCCAGGTGAACAGGTCAGAGCCATACTGCCGATTGAGGAGTTCAAAAAAGAACACTTTGTTGTGTTTTTAACGGAAAAGGGTGTGATTAAAAGGAGCACCCTCAAAGATTTTTCTCGCCCAAGGCCGTCAGGTCTAATAGCACTCACCACAGATCTTAATGATGCTGTGATTGATGCCAAAGTTAGTCATGGTGACTGTCAAATTTTTATTGTGACTCAGGAGGGGATGTCGATTCGCTTTGATGAAAATGACGTCAGGGTTATGGGTCGATCGGCCAGAGGTGTGAAAGCAATCACCCTTGGAAAAAACGACAAAGTTATAGGTTTAGAAGTGATTCCGAAGGGCTGTAAGGACACGGTGCTCATTGTTACATCAAAAGGCTATGGAAAGCGAACACCTATAGATGAGTATCGAGTTCAAAGTCGTGGTGGCGCAGGCATCATCACTCACAAAGTCACTGATAGAGTGGGTGATGTGGTGAGCACAAAGTTGGTCAAGGATGAAGATCAACTTCTGGTAACCACAGACAAAGGACAGGCTATCCGGATTCGTGTTTCGGATATCTCTGTGATTGGCCGCAATACAGGTGGAGTTAAGTTGATGAACCTGATCGATGGTGAAAAGGTAACAGGGGTGGCCTTGATTGACGATCCAGGAGAAGATGGCGAAGAGGTTGATGAGAGCCTTTAAGTTAGTAGTGTCAGTGTTGTTTTTGCTTTTGCCTTTGAGCTGTACGCTCTCCATTGAGAACAAAGAACACAGAAAGGCGCAGAGAAGCTTGAACAATAGTGATTACGAAGCTGCTCTGTTTCACTTTTCAAGAGTTTTGAGAAAGTCACCCGAATCAGATCTAGCCCTTGATTCGGCTCGAACGGCGGCCAGAGTAGCCGCTTTGCATCAAATGGACTTTTTAAGGGCGGTTGAGTTCTATCGTCACATAGTGATCTACTCTCAGAACGCCGATGAAAGAAGACAGGCCCAGAGGCAAATTGCCTCCATAGAGTTTGAGAACCTCAATAACTACGAGCAGGCCATTATCGAGTACAACCGGCTTTTGAAACTTCCGCACTCCGAGGCTGAGGCCTATGATTACCGCCTTGCGGTCGCAAGAAGTTACTTTCGTCTCAACAACTTTATTCAGGCCTTGGTGGAAGTTGAAGAGATTCTAGGCTACGAGCTCAACGATGATCAGGTTTTTGAGGCCACCTTGCTCAAGGGCAACCTTAAGCTCACTACCAAGCAGTTAGACGCCGCGATAGGGATTTTTTCTGACTTGCAGGAGCAGTTCCCCGAGAGGGCAAGAAGGGAAAATCTGGGCCTCAATGTGGCAGTAACCTATGAGGAAATGGAAGACTTTGCCATGGCTATTTCTGTCTTAGAGACTATCAAGAACGATTACCCTACCCCAGAGTTTATAGAGCTCAAAATAAAGCGCTTACAGGAGCGCCAGGCCAACCTCCCTGGTGCGAGGGGACCAGTTCGGTGAGTTTTACCGAGGAGCAGAGGCAGCGGCAGAAAATGCTCGTGTTTGCGGGAATGGGCTTTGAGTTGGTGGTTCTGGTCACTGGCTCTGCTTATATTGGAAGTTTAGTTGACAGCCATATGGATTGGTCGGGTATAGCTACTACGTCCTTAATTTTAATTGTCCTGGTGGGATGGCTGATTCACATCGTGGTCTTAGCTCAGAGTATCGACAAACAGGAATCCCAAAGGAAGAAACCAAAGAATCCATGAAGATCATGGAAATCCGAGGGAGGCCTTTTTTGGCACAGACAGCTCTGAGAGCCCACAGTTTAGTGGCGGCGACCTTCTTTATTATGGCAGTGGTTTTTTATTCGCCGCATTATGCACTTTCTGTTTTTTCGGGGGCCCTCTTAATGGGCTTTAACCTGGCGGTTTTGATATGGACCTGGGGGCAGATAATTCAGAAAAAATCGGTTGCCCTTGCCGCAACTGCCATTGTATTCAAGTACGCGATTTTAGCGATTGTAATTGTTCAGCTTTTGAGTAGGGATCTTGTTCACCCCATCGGGTTTTTTGTGGGGCTCTCGACCCTTCTTCCAACTCTGGGCTGGTTGGCTTTTAAAGAGCACGAAAGATTGAAGACTTATGGCTGATTTTAACTGGTTGGAACTCATTCCCGCAGTCACTTACTACGGAGATAAGCCCGGAGAAGTTGCCACCCATGTGGCCACCATGGGGGCGGCAGGGATTTTTCTCTGTGCAGCCGCCATAGTTGGCAGGGCGGCCTTAGGCCAGGGTGAGTCCGCCATCACTCCTGCTTCCCGGTTTTCGATAAAGGGTTTTTTCGAGGGCTTGACGGAGTTTATCATCGGCCTCTCAGAAACGGTCATGGGTGAGCGGGGATTAAAATATGCCCCATTGTTTGCCCCAATCTTCTTTTTTATCCTGATCAATAATTTGGTGGGCCTACTTCCCGGAATGACCCCAGCCACGGAAAAAATGAGCACCACTCTTGCTCTGGGCCTTTTTTCCTTCTTTGTCTTTCACTACTATGGAATCAAGGAAAATGGGGTCAGTTATATAAAACACTTCACGGTTCTTCCCTTAAAGCCGGCTTTCCTTATTTTAATTCCGTTGATGTTATTGATTGAGTTGATCTCCAGCCTTCTCCGGCCACTCACTTTGGGGCTTAGGCTTCAGGCCAATATGATGGGAGATCATATGATCTTATCCACATTTTATGACCTGATTCCATGGCTAGTTCCAGTGTTCGTCTATGTGATTGGAGTATTTGTCTGCTTTATGCAGGCCTTTATTTTTACCTTGTTAAGTATAATTTATGTGGCAATGGCCACGGCTCATGACCACTAATCTTTAAAAAAAGGGAGAAGATTCGATGAAAAAGACACTACTACTTAGTCTTGCCACTCTGTTCACAGCAGTTCCTGCAGCCGCTTATGCTGGAGACGGTGGCGTAGGCAATGCAGGAATTATTGCTTTGGCAGCAGGCCTAGTTATGGGAATTGCTGCTCTGGGTGGAACCTTGGCGCAGAGCCGTATCGGTGCTGCTGCGATGGAAGGAATTGCCCGTAACCCCCAAGCTCAGCCCAACATGTTCGTTTCCATGATTCTGGGTTTGGCTTTGATTGAGTCTCTTGTGATTTTTTCTTTTGTTATCGCCATTCAGATTGTTGGAAAAATTTAATCTTTTCTAAAACGTCCTATTACTGGATGAATAAGAACGAACTAAGAACGAACTAAGAACGAAGAAAGTGAAGCCAGCTT
>SKYF01000067.1 GCA_007128005.1 Bdellovibrionales bacterium | reverse complement strand
TTGGACGGCGTATTGGACGGCGTATTGGACGGGGACTTGGATGAGGCCTTGGAGTTGAAGACAGGGGGGTCTTCAGCGGCCGGGGTGCTAAAGATCTTCTCCCTATTCAGAAATCAAAGTGGCAGCTTGGAGAAGGTTCTGGTGGAGGCCTCGCTCAGTCCGGGGCTGCCTCAAGTTCATATTATGGGTCTGCCCGATCAGGCGATAAAGGAAAGTGTGCTGCGAGTGAAGGCGGCGCTGAGGGCCCAGGGCTACAAGTGGCCCCGCACACAGCAGTTGCTAATCAACCTGAGACCGGCCTTTGAGCGCAAAAAATCAAAGGGGCTGGATCTGGCCCTGGCTCTGGCCATCTTACAGACAACAGGTCAACTTCGCCTCAGCCCTGAGTTGCTCACCGAAGGAGAGTTGATCGCCTATGGAGAATTGAGTCTTACGGGTGAGTGCACGGCCCCTGAGGATATCAGCCTTTGGGCTCTGAATATGGAAACCATGGGAAGCCCGCTTTTGACCGGCAAACTCAGCCAAGCCCTGGGAATTGACTGCTCCTGGATTGAAAGTCTTAAGCAGCTCAATCAGGTGAAGCCCCACCATGGCCAGGACTCCCTCAATGCCGACCATCTTCGAGCTCCTCCTCTACCTGATATGCACTTTCCAGCAAAGGCTCTGGAGCTGCTTCAGGTTCTTGCCACAGGAGAACACCACTGTCTTTTGGCCGGAGCCACCGGCAGTGGCAAAACCACTTTGGCCGAGGCACTTTGGCCTCTGCTGAGAGCTCCTGGACCACAGGTTCACCTAGAGCTCTCGGCCCAAGGCCTGGACTGGCGCCCCCTTGCCAATCCACACCACAGCATCACCGCCCTGTCATTGATCGGAGGAGGTTCGCCGATTTTCCCTGGAGCCATTTCCCAGGCCCACAACGGCCTGTTGATTATGGATGAATTTTTGGAGTTTAACGGACAAATTCAAGAGGCTCTTCGTGAGCCCCTGGAGTCCGGACAGATCACCATCAGCCGCAAGGGTGAAACTCGCCACTTCCCCTCCCGCTTTATGCTGATGGCCACCACCAACCTCTGCCCCTGCGGACAGCTGACCCCGGGAAAAAGCTATTCCTGCTCCTACAGCCTGCAGCGCTGTCGCTCCTACTGTCAGCGCCTGAGCGGCCCCATCTTGGACCGCTTTGATATCTTTGCCTTTTCCTCCGGCTGGCTCGGCGGCTCCGCATCCAGGGGGACGGCACAGCCCCTGCACTCCATCTGCTCAACCCTTGAAGGAGCCCGCAGGCTCCAGGACGAGCGAGGCCAGAGAGAAAGACCCAACTCAAAACTGCAGATGGATGAGCTCAAAGAGCTGACAGACCCCTTCACATTCCAGAACCTGCTGCCTGAAACCGGGGGACTTTCGCAAAGACGTCTGCGCGCCGTGCTCAGGGTGGCCCGCAGCTACGCAGACCTCAGCAACTCCACTCTGATCCGAGGGCCTCATATAGAGCAGGCCCTGCCCTGGACTCTGCACAGCTTTGCTCAACTGCGCCAACTGTTTGCCTAGAGCCCACCCTCGGAGCTTGAAGGCCCGCGGTCATTTTGTGGTTGAAATGCCTCTGCCAAGGGCTGAAGCAACTCCTCACTGCGCCATTTAAATTCCGGCCACACTGCCTCTCCTGGCAAATGTACTGCCCATTTGCCCCACTTTCGCGCCAGTCACTTACTACTGGGTTATCCCATTCGCTCCTTAATGTGTAGGATCAAAAATACAAAGCCCAGGAGTGGGGGGACAAACTGCATAGCTGCAGCCCACCTCAACCGAGGTGCGGAGAACCACAGAGTCACTCCGGCCAGGATCATGGTCAAGCCCGCTGCACTCACCAAAGCCCCTGAGATCATGATCTGCTTTTTAAAGATCAACCAAAGGCCAAAAAAAGTGATCAGGGCCAGACTCAAATTGTACACAGACTGATTGAGCGCCCAAGGTCTTATGGCCTTTATTTCGACCTCTCCATAACCCAGGCTCCGAGCGATGTGGGGTCGACCCATCAGGAAAGCCTCAAAGACAAAAAAACCCAGATGAATAACTCCGGCCAGAAGAAAAAAGCCAAAGCTCAACCATGAGATCCATAAATACCCCATGGCTTCAGTCCCCGGGACCTAGAGTAGTTGAGAGGGGGTGGTGGCGGTCAATTTCCTCTTTGAGTTTGCTGCGGCTGACGGAGGTGTAGATCTGAGTGGTCTGAATGCTCGAGTGGCCTAAGAGCATCTGAATGGAGCGCAGGTCGGCGCCATTTTCCAGCAGACTTGTCGCACAGCCATGGCGAAACTGGTGGGGACTGATGGGCTTGTCGAAGCCCGCTTTCTCAGACCAGGCGGCCAACCACCGCCATATGTCCACCCGAGAGGGGCGCTTGCCCCGGTCGTTGATCAAGACTGAATGGGTGTTGTCCTTGCGCAGCTGAGGCCTGACCTCGGTCAGGTAGAGCTTGAGCTCTGAGAGCAGGGTCTGAGTCAAGGGCAGAAGTCGCTGCTTGCCCCCCTTGCCCAAAACACTGATCCAGGCATCGGTCTCGTTGAGATCGTGGATGTTGAGGGCAATGAGCTCACTGACTCTGCAGCCAAGGCCGTAGAGCAAGAGCAGTGTGATCTGATTGCGGGCGGTGCGCAGAGGGCTTTCGACGGCGCAACTTTCATGCAGCCTGCGAAAGTCCTCAGGGCTTAAGACTTTGGGCAAAGCCGCCTTAACTTTAGGCGGGCGCAGCTGGCGAAGGTCCGGAGTTTGAGCCCCTTTTTCCTCACAAAAGCGAAAGTAAGTTCTCAGCGAGCTGATGACTCGCGCCTGAGAACGGCGAGAGAGTTTTTTTCGGTGCATAAAATCATAGAATTGCGCAATGTCCTGGTGATGGCGAGAAAACTCCTCATACAATTCCAGGTCACGGCGATAGGCCATCACTGTGTTGCGAGAGCGACCACGGATATGCTGCAGATCTTCGAAGAATTCCACCCAGTAGTCCAAAGCCATGGCCCATTAGCCCACAACCTCGGACCCAAAGGCAAGAATTTTATTGAAAACCAACCAGGGCAGAGAATTTCCCGCAGTAGCGCTCAATCCCCGTTTCAGGCTCAAAGCAGCCGACTCGGAGCTGAATCACGCTGTTGAGGTCTCCTCTGCGGTCCACATCAAAGGAGCGCAGAACTAAAGATGTACTTGAAGAACCGACTGGTCCCAAAAAGGCCACATACTCCTTGCCATCAACGACCGAACCCTCTCCTGTCAACACCACTTGCTGGGCCTGTGTCTCACTCCACCACATCTCCACCACAAGGGCATTGCGGTGGCTGCCACCCTCAAGGGGTAAATCCAAGAAAAACACCTGCACAGCCCTTAGGTCCGCCGATGAGCGCTCCACCGGTGAGCGGTCCACTCCCAGAGGGGTGAGTTCTAGAAGTGAAGCAACGCTCACCGCTGGACCAAATTCGGCGGTGGATTGTGAGAAGAAAATGGTTGAGCGCGGATCTTGTCTCAGAGCCTGAACCTCTGACCTTGCCTGAGGCGAGGTCTGAGAAAAACCCATGACCTCATCCAGGTAGGACATCACCTCATCTCCGTCCATCTCTCCATCAAACTCCCTCCACTGGGTGGAGCAGGCGAGCTGCAGGCCCATGAGCAGACTAAGAAGAGCGACTTTAAGGATCTTAAGGCTTCGAATTTGCGCCAGCATCATCAATACCCTCTCTCACTCATTGCTCAAAGAATACATTCAGGGGCATACCCCACAGATTGCAGGACACACCAGAGACTGAATCTATACGGATCGCTCCCAGCATTCCATAGGGGTATTCATAGCCATCTTTGCCAATTTGCATGGAGCGGGTTTTAAGAGCTGTGCCCAACAGAGTGAGCTGTATCTTTCTTCCCGACTCATGAACGGCCTCCATGGGCAGCTGGACCATATTCCATGGAGCTGTGTCCGACCACTGGCTTGAGCTCTTGGGATAGAGGTTGTAAAAGCCCCTGCGAATCCGCGCCTTACTGTCAAACGAGTTGCAGGCATCTGAGTCCGAATCCACATAGATGTAACCCTCAGCCAGGGCTCCGCCCTCAAAGTCTCCAGAGCCTGAATAGCTGCCACCATCAGTGCGATAGAAGTTCAAGCCAATCTCCATCCTCACCAGAGGGTTTGTGCTGTGACCTATGGCCGAGGCCAACAGCTCCGTTCCACCGTAGCAGTAGTCATCGTAACAGCCTCCCGGGCCAGAACCAGGGCCTCCTGGAGTGCCGCCAATGCTGGTTCCACTCTTTGACTTTCTGTCACAGCCTGTAGTCATCAGGCCAAGCATAAGAACCATAAGGGCTGAGGCCATCAGCCGCCCCCAGGCTCTCCCATCTCTATTTACTACTTGCGTTTTCATTTTTTACCTCTCTTTTTAAAGTCAAAATTTAAAACTCTTAGGGCCTGCTGAAAACAATGTCCGCGTTGTTAAAGGCCTTCTTCAAATCCAATCCGCTAAAGCGCCCAAGTCTTTTATAGCCTCCACTGTCGGGGTTGATACTGCGAAAGGTGTCAACGCCCTTTCCACTTATCCAAGAGCGGCAGTCGTAGGGCCCGCGAGACACAAACCAACAGCGAGTAGGGGGGTGGAAAAAGGTGGCTTTGGGATCGAAGTTCTTAAACCACACACTGCCGCCCCACTTGTCTCGGGGGCTACCATCGCCCAGATCAGGCCCTGAGGGGCCATCCAGCACCAGAATCAATGCTCCCATGTGGTCGGTAAAAAAACCGTGAAAGGCCTCAGTTCCACTTTTCTCAAACCAGACATTGTAGCGAGTCTCAGAAGCGGAATGGCCTGAGGTAAAGTGGCCCGTGGCCAAGCCTTCACCCTCTCCTACGTTGTCCCTGTAGCTAATAGTGACTGTGCCGCCGTAGGTGACCCGGCCCGTCTTTTCGTTGTCAAAGCGCTCAAGGTTCACATTGATTCGAGCCTCTCTGGGGGAGTTCACGGCTCCCATAATGTACTCAGACAGAACCTGGTGGCTGTCAAAGCTCAAGGCCGCTGTGGCCCCATACCGCCAGTTGCTGTCAGGACCTGGCCCCTGACCGGGACCATCTCCAGGTGGGACATACTCGGTGTCGGGGACATCCACATAGGGAATCTCTTCCTCTCCAGCAGAGCCGTTTTCAGAGACCTTTTTTTCGCTGGCACAACCTGTCGCCAAGAGCGAGAGGACAAGTGCTAGTGTTAAATAAAATCGTTTCATATCTTCACCCCTGAAACCTAAAATAATTGGTTTCCTTAACCCTGACTCAGTGCCAAGGCTGTGCCCAAAGCCTTTTCAAAGATTTAAGGCTTTGTTTTTTCTAGTGTTTTCCTGTTAAGTGAACAGACTTTAGACACTCTTGGGACTGTCTAAGAGAGCCCATGACTGACCTTTTTTGTCGCTGACCGGAGCCTGAACAGGGGTCTGAACAGGGGGCCTAAGGGCCTGGCAAGAACCCAAAAACCCTCCCTATGACAAGGACTTCGACAAAAAATCTAAATTTTTTTTTGCAAAAGCCTCTCAAGTTTTTAGTCACTTCGACCGAAGGGGTGTCACATGGGAATTAACACTGTCGCTCTGATGAGCTTTTCAGCCGTTGCCTTCTTCGCCTTTCGCGTCCTACTGGGCGTGATTGGCTAAAGTTGCCTGCGGATAATAGTGCCTGAGGATATCTCGATAGCCCAGGCCCCTTTCTGCCAGGGCGCGAGCCCCCCACTGACATAATCCCACACCATGACCATGACCCCGGCCCTGGATCTCGAGCTGTTCAGCGACGGCACCTGCACCTGCACCTGCACCGGCACCTGTACCTGTACCTTCCCCTGACTCCTGACTTTGCACCCACTGCCAGGTCATGCGCGTGCTGCGCACCCGCCCGAAGCCCAAAAGACGCCGCAGCTCCTGGGAGCTGATGGAGTGGAGCCTCCCCTGATCGGGGTAGAGCACGTTGATCCAGCTCACTCGTCCAGATCCCGTGGTTTCAGCCGCCACCAGGTCGACAAACCTGCGCTGCTCAGGAGGGCGAGCAAAGTAGGCCCCCAGCTTTTGCTCCAGCTCCTGGCGGGCAATGCGCACTCGCCACTGAGCCAAAGGGGATGAGGGGCAGTAGGGGTCAGAAGTGGTCCCGGCACCCCTTGGATAGGCTCCACCCCGGGGCCCCCTCCCCCACACCAGGCGAGCCTCCTCGGTGTGGCCCCCACAGTCGGCATGATAAAAGGCCCGCAACACATCGCCCTGGATATCGGCCAGCACCTCTCCCCTCGTTGCCTTAAGCACCTGTGCAAGCCTCGACTGCAGTTCGGGCTCGGTGTTGAGCTGCTGGGCCAAGCTGTAGACCTGATCCTCCACTGTCGACTCCAGGTGGAAGTGCTGTCCCAGCCTCTCACCCATCACACTGAGCATATAGGAGCGCGCTGCCACCGCCTGGGCCTTGAGAGCTTGCCTGGGCCAGGAGGCCGGCATCTCTGAGGGCAGCACCCCAGCCAGATAGCTGTCCAAATCCAAGTGGGCGATCACATCTATACCCCCTCTGGGGTTGGGCCACAGGCGCAGTTTCTGAGGCAGGGGCTCTGCTCCCAGACGCACAGTGAGCGCAGACAGCTCCAGCCACTCGGCTCTGACTTCCATTTGCCGCAAGCCTTCGGCAGAGATTCGCCGAACCCACCACTGCTGAGGCTCTGCTCCCAAGCCAAAGGTCAACTGCTCGGAGTTTTGTAAAGCCAAGCCCAGCTCCCCTCCACTGGCTGAGATCGACAGCCCCACCGCTGAGAGAGTCAGTTCATCCACTTGACGGCGCAGCCGCACCTTGACCTCGTAGGCCCCGTTGATCTCGGCCTCACCTAAAGAAAGCTGTCGGGCCGAAATGCGCCCTCTCTCCACTTCTGAAATTGCCGCCATGAGCGGCGGACTTTGGGCAAACACACCCAAGCTCACCAGCAGGCCCATGAACATCCCTGTCCCCCCCCCTTGCCCTTCAAGCCTATGCCCAGAGCAAAAAGCCTGTCACCTTATTTTTACTGAAGCAGTTGGAAGTCCTTTGAGATGATATGATCGGCTTGATGGCGGTTGTGTTGGACAATTCGGTGCTCAATCTTTAAAACTTCGCGCAGCAATTCAGAATCTGGCTCGCGCATCCTGGCCACGCGATGAATGTGAGTCTCCTCATAGGTTCTCTCGAGAAAAACCCGGACATCAACTTCCTTGAGATAGTTCACATAAGTCCCCTCAACCACGATAAAATCAAGCGGAGTGGGCACACACAGAGTCTCAACCACTCGGGTGCTTTGCTTAAAGTCAATAATGGGATGCTGAATCTGGTTGGCCCCGGCTTTGAGCTCACGGATATGCTGATCCAAGGTGGCCAAGTCCACCTCTAAAGGTCCCACTCGAGAGAGGTCTTTTTCTCTCTCCTGGCTGTTTTGCTGAGGGGGGAGAAAGAAGTAGTCATCCATCTGCAGACGTACGACTCCATAACCCTGCTCCTGAAGCCCCAAGCTCAGAGCCTTGGCCGTCACACTCTTGCCACTTCCAGACTCTCCATAAAAAGCCACAGCAAGAGGTTTCACCTTCTCCCCCTGCACTTTAATAACATCCACCAAGACCTCAACCAGGGACCGCGAGGCCAGAGTTGGGTCGACGTTTTCGCCAATCACAACAACAGCCCCACCGAGCCCGTATTCAGCCGCTGAAATAGCATTATGTAAGCCGCAGCCCCCCAAGTGCAGTTGGCCGTGCCGAGGGCTTGAAGGTGTTTGAAGTTGTAGTACTCAGGAAATTGGTTCCCAGCCTCTGAGCTGGCCAGCAGATCTGTCAGGGAGTCGAGCACCTCTTGGGCGCTTTCCATTTCTCCCTGCTCTGCCAAAGCCACTCCCCACCAGCCGTTGAGCAGGGGCCATAGACCCCCATTGTGGTACTCATAAGGGTGATTCTTAAAGGCCAAGGGGGCTAGATGGCGAAGCCTGTTCCAGTTTTCCGTATTCTCCTCGATGACCGGCCAAAAAGCCGGCAGCAGAGCTCCTTGACCTGCTCCGGGCAGGCCCCTTCGGCCTACTCCTTTTGTAAACCTGAGGATACGCGCCAGCTGCCTGCTCTCGGGAACTCTCAACAACAAGGCCAGTGAGTGAGCAAAGAGATCAAATTGTGGAGTGTAGCCTGAGGGCTTGAGAGCCGCCAGAAAGTGCTGAGGCTCTGCTCCATCGGCCAAAAGAGTTTTCTGTGCCAGAGGGTGATAGGACAGGGTCACCGTCTCAGGAGCCGGCCAGTAGTTGAGTCGAAGCCACTCCACCCACTGCTCCTCACTGCCCTTGAGACCCCAAGCCAGGGCAGCTTCCTCAGGCTCCTGGCGCCGAATCAGACGACTCGCCCACAGACGCAGCAGCTGGTCGTAGAAGGTGTAGCCCTCAAGGAGGTAGTCATCGGCCCAGGTTCCCCCCTCTGGGGTGTAGATCAGCCCGCGTCCATTGTACTCCCAGGCCTGCAAAAGCCCAAAGGAGCTTTTCGAGGCCTTAAGAAGCAGATCCTTCTCCGGACACTCGGGACTTTGATTCAGATATTGGAGGACCCCAATAATAAACCAGGTGTTGGCATCCACCCTTCCGGCCAAAGTCCCAAGGCTCACATGGCGAACACTGCCATCCTGAGCAAATTCCAAGTTGGAGGGGATCTGGCCCTGCGGACCCTGAGCCCGCGCCAAGGCCACAAGGGAGTTTTTAAAAACCTCTATAAGGTCTTTGCGCTTCAGAGACAGGGCTGCTAGCCCACAGATGACCCCATCGCGAGACCAAAGCCTCTGGTAGTTGGCCACCTTTGCGGGGCTTGCGAAAAAATAGCCCTGGTGAACGCTGTCTTCTAAAAGCCCCACGGCCTGATGAAATACCTCTGCTGCCTTCATTTTGCCCCTACCAGAAGAAAATAACAAAACTCAGGGTGATCACCACCATAAGGGCTGAGTGTAAACGATAATCTTGCCACCAGGAAAGCCTTTCATCAACAGCTCGGCTCACGGCTCCCACCTGCTGTCCTGAAGCCCTCCATGTCCATTGTTGAGATTCCAAGCTCACAGGGCAAGCCCCGCAAAAACTGATCAGAGCAATGGCTAGAGCGGAAGAGGCAAAAATCAAGCCTGCAACAATAAGAAAATGCAAATGAGGAAAAAATCCCGTCTGCTGCAGGACAAAGGCACTCAAGGATGTGACATGCCCCACTACGAGCCCCCAAAAGGCCCCTGAAGCTGTGGCTCCCTTCCAAAATAGCCCCAGCAAAAAAACCGCCACCACTGGTGGGACAAAAAAGGCCAAGGAGCTCTGCAGATAGGCAAAGAGGGTCTCAAAGTTGGCAATCACCGGGATCCACAAAATACTGACCAGCATAAACAGCAGGGTCACCATTCGACCAATCAAAGTCAGCTGGGCCTGAGTGGTTTGAGGGCGAAGGGGTCTTACAAAATCCATGGTCACCAGAGTGGAGGCCGAGTGCAGGGTCGAGTCAATGCTACTCATAATGGCGGCAATGAGCCCGGCCAACACCAGCCCCTTAAGACCCACTGGCAAAAGCTCGGCCACAATGGTGGGAAAAACCAGATCTGGAGTCTCAAGACCTGGAAAGACCTCTCTGGCCATAATGCCTGGAAAGAGCAAAATAAACATGGCTGCAAACTTGAGGAAGGCTGCAAACAAAATTCCCCAGCGAGCGTGCTGGACATTTTTTGCCGCCAAAACTCGCTGCACAACAAACTGATTGGTGCACCAGAAGTAAAACCCCAGAATGGGCACTCCCGTCAAAAGCCCCAACCAGGGCATGGTCCCATCAGAAAGGGGCCGGATCACACTGAGCATTTCAGGGGGAGTGGAGGCAACAATAGAACTCCAAGGGCCCGCCACTTGGTAGAGCAAATAGGCTGCAACCGTAGAGCCTACAAACAGGATCACCGTCTGGGCCATATCGGTGTACACAACAGCGCGCAGCCCCCCAATGGCCGTGTAAACCCCAGCCACTACAGCCAAAATAGTCGCCGACAACCAGTAATCCACTTGAGGAAAGAAAAAGTGAATGACCAGGGCTCCGGCAAAAAGCGTTCCTGCCGTGTCGATAAACATATTGCCCAAAATGGTCATGCCCGAAAAGTAGTACCTGGATCTGCGGTCAAAGCGCTTTTCCAAAAACTCAGGCAGAGTGAAAATTCGACTGCCTAAAAAGTAGGGCACAAAAAAGATGGCAAAAAACACCAACACAAAAGTGGTCATCCACTCATAGGCCGAGATCGATAGCCCCGTGTTGTAGGCCGCTCCAGACAGTCCAATGAGTGTGGTTGAAGAAAGATTTGAGGCAATGAGCGAAAGCCCCACGGCCACCCAGCCCAGGCTGCGACCAGCCAAAAAATAGTCTTCTGAAGAGGTCGCCTGGGAGCGCCGCGAGTCCCGCCGAGCCAGGAACACGGCCAGTCCCACAACCAAGACAAAGTAGAGTCCAAGGACTAAGATATCCAAACCAGAAACTAACATAAGGGATAGGACCCTATTGTCCTGTCAGCAGGATGTCATGAAGGGATAGGCCAACCTGATAAAATTTTTATAAAAAAGATCCCAAAATGGTCACTGTGGGGAATTTCCTTGCATTTTTTATGCTATGCGCTAGATGTGATGCGTTAACTATTTCTAGGAGGGACCATGAAAGCCTTAAAACGACTGACAGCAACGACTGTAAGCACTCTTGCTATTTTGAGTCTATTGGCCTGTGAAAAAAAGGCCCCTGAGTCCGTGGGAGAAAACGCCTGGCCTGAGATGTATGTGGTTCGGGTGAGCCCCCAGGGTCAGGTGGAGTACGCAGCCCTTTCCCAATTTTCATCTGGCGAAGCAAATGAGGGTTTTGGCCTGACTTCCGATGATTTTGAAAGCCTGATTGCCCGCTCTGGGAAACTCAACTTCCAGCCGGCCATGCCCCAGTCCATTATCAATGGAAGCTACCCTGAGACACCCCGTGAGGGACTTTACTTTGTCAGACAGATAGAGAATTACAGTTCAGTTGCTCAAACCAGAATTGGCCACGGCCCACCGCCTGCCCGCCGACATGGACACCGCGACCAGTATCGGCGCCACAGTTGTGACTCCTATCACTCTCACTCTTGTGGCTCTCGGCAACAGCGCTTCACTCACCACCATCCCACTGTCTGGAGCCCACAGTTTAATGCCTACTGGTATCAGCCCGTTTGGTATTGGCAGTGGAATTACTACTACTACAGGCCAGTTTACTCCACGCAAAACTATCTTTATTGGTATTACTTCTATCGCTGGTAGGAAAGTATCAAGATGCGAAGGGGCCGACTTTCAAGCCCCTCCGCTAGAGAGTTCCCGTTAAGGGATCAGAGAGGGTTGAAGCGCCAGGCTCACGGCCTCATAGGCATCTACCAAACCACTTCCATATTTGTTTTCAGGATCTTGCTCCACTAAAGGCATGGCACTGGCTCTAAGGACAGCTCTGACCTCGGCAGGAGACAATTGGGGGTTGACAGACCTCACTAGAGCCGCCACTCCCGCAACATGGGGTGAGGCCATGGATGTTCCACTCATCTCAGCATAATCTGTGGGCTCAAGACTCACCTGAACAAGCAGAGATTCATGGTGCAAGCTCTCTTTCAAGCTCTCCCCCGTCTCTTGATCCATGGAAACAGCGGGAATGGCTGCCTCTGCTCCAGGAGAGGGCTCGATAACACCATTGAATTTCCCCTCTTCGTTGTTAAAGATAATCACTGCTATCGCGCCATTTTCGGCAGCTCTTGAGACCTTTTCAGCAAAAGTGATCTCCCCTCGGCTGATCAGGGCAATGCGACCACTGACCCGCACATCCTTGTAGTCCTCTTCTCTTCCGAGTCCAACAAAGACCATATCTCCGACCACAGGCTCTTTGACCACTGGAGAGCCGAGCATGGGCAGGACCTCGGGCTCCATCACTGTCCCACTGGCATCAACAATCACCCAGGCCTCACGGCCAGTGCCTCTGGGCATAGAGGAGTAAACGTCCACTCCTGGAGCCATGATCTCCAGCTCCTTGCCCCACTGGGAAAAATCAGCTTTCTTCAGATTGTGATCCAAAGCTCCCACAGCCATAACTGTGTCCAGAGCTGCAGGGAAAGAGACCTGCCCTCGACCATTGTTTCCAGCCGCGGCTACGATCATCACATTGGCCTCTTCGGCTTTTTCATAGACGGCTCTTTCTGCACGTCCCAGCCAAGCTCCACCCAAAGACATATTGATCACATCCACACCCTGCTCAATGCCCCAGTTGACTCCAGCGACAATGGCTCCAGAGGGGCAGCCCTGATTTGTGCACACCCTGCCTGCCAAGAGGACCGCCTGAGGGGCCACTCCGAGCAAGCCATGATTGGAGCCATCGGCCAGGATGGTTCCAGCCACATGAGTCCCATGACCGTGATCATCAAAGTAGGGGTAAGGAGCTGCATCGCCGGCTGTAGTAAAGTTTTTGCCCCCTTCAAATCGGCTCATCAAGTTTGGATGCTCTTTATCGATCCCTGTGTCTAAGACCAGAACTCGGGAGGACTGTCCAAGAGCAGACAGACCCCAGGCTCGAGGAGCGTTGACGGCTTCGACCCCCCAGGGCAAAGGCATTGGGGAGTAAGAGCTGTACTGATGGGCCTGAGAAAAGCCTTTATAAACCCCACGGGCGGACAGGTGGATGGGTTGAGGAGCGGGGTAGATCACCTCCTCCTCAAGAAAGGCCACCGCTGGATGCTCTCTCAAGAGCTCCACAGCCGAAGAGTCACTGAACTCGACGATCATCATTCCCACAGCATCAAGGACTTGCTCCACCTGGACATCGGCACTGAGCAATTGAAGATTCACACTTGGAGCACTTTGCGCAACCACTCCGTGAGCATGGGTCCAGCGCTCCTGCTCGGCCCGCACCTGAGAGCTCATCTGCGCATGAAGCTGAGGAGAACTCAGCTGCAGAATGTATCTTTTGGATTCAGCCAAAGCCCCCTGACTGAGTCCGGCGGCAAAGGTCAGAGCTGCAATGTAAGCGAGAGCTTTGATAGCCCCCCAGCCGATGCCTCTGCTCTTTTCTTTTTGTTCTCTCATGGCGCGCCTCCCTTTCCCTGGAGTGGGCCTTCATTGGCCCGTCCCTTTGGTGTGTAAGAATTCTTAAATAGTTTTGAATTTAATGCAAAGAGTTTGGTTCCAAAACGGAACCATATATAATTTTTAGGCTAAGTTGTTGAAATTACATGACTGAGTTCGACGCATCAAGACAAAAGTCGAGGCCAATTGGGCTTGTTTTGGGGGTGCTTTGCGCAGTCGTTTAGTGTAACTCAGGCCTGTGTTTAAAGGTTTTCAATCCCACCTGTGCGATGAAATCTTACCTGCCTTTAAGGATGTGGGCGAGCAGCTTGGGCCCGTGCTAAAGGGCTCGAGTTCAAATCTCATCCCTGCACTGCTGTTGGTTTTTGTGCCCCTGCAGGCCCTCGTTATGCAGTCTCAGCAGAGCCCGAGTCTCGATTCGGGGGCTATGGATCCGTCCTTTTACCTGCTCGCCGGCCTCAACTTCTTAAAATATATAGTATTTATTTTTGTATTCTCTCTGCGCACGGCAGAGGTGGTCCAAAAAACCAGCCCCATTCGCCTTGGATCCTTTTTTCTGGCGCGCTGGGCAGAGCTTCTCAGAGAGAACCTAAGAGCTCTGGCGCGCATTCTCCTTGGCCTTGTGCTGCTGATCCTGCCAGGACTTTTTTTAGCCCTCCGCTATTCTTTTGTTAACCTCCTGGTGCTCTTTGACTCTCGTCACCCAAGAGGTGAGCTGGATGCGCTTAAGGAGTCCTGGCAGCTCACCCGAGGATGGATGATGCTGCCTTTGAGCCTGTTCTTGATCTTGGGAGCCTCTGCGGATTTTGCTTGGGAGGCCCTGACAGCTTGGCTCAGACAGGCTCCTGGAGAAGAGAATTTTTTCACTCTCTATTTGGTGGCCCTAGTGGTAGACCTTGGAAGAGTGTTCGTCTTGTTGATTTCGCAGATTTTTCTATTGTCCCTGTTTCGATCGCGCAGGGGAAGAGCTCAGCCGCTCAACCTGGAGCTCTCTGTCCCCGCTCGAAGCAATTAAAGGAAGGAGTTGTGAGTATGAGCCTTATGTTCACCTGGAAGGAAATTAAGCATCGCGGCCGAGCCCTCACCTATGATGATGTCTTGCTGATGCCGCAAAAATCCGATGTGCGCTCGCGAAGAGATCCAGACCTCAGCAGCCCTTTAACCCGAAAAGTGACTCTGCAGAAGCCCTTTATCAGCGCCAATATGGACACTATCACAGAGTGGGAGATGGCTCTAAGTATGGACCGACTGGGGGCCTTTGGAATTGTTCACCGCTTTATGAGCATCGCCGAGCAGTGCCACCAGATTGGCCGTCTCAAGGAGGAGGGCGCCAAGCACATTGGAGCCAGCGTAGGGGTCAATGTCGAAGGTCGCGAGCGGGCCACAGCCCTGGTTCAGGCTGGAGCCAATGTCCTGACCATTGACATCGCCCACGGCCACTCCCTGGCTATGATAGATATTCTCAAATGGATGAAGGACAGTTTCCCTGAGGTGGAGGTCATTGCCGGCAACGTGGCCAGTCCCCAGGCTTGCCTCGATTTGATTGAGGCCGGAGCTGATGCCATAAAGGTGGGCATTGGCCCCGGCTCCATGTGCACCACACGCGTTATCACGGGCTGTGGGGTTCCACAGCTGACGGCCGTGGCTCTCTGTGCGGAAATCACTCGGGAGCACTCTGTGCCACTCATCGCAGACGGTGGAATTAAGACCTCGGGGGATGTGGTCAAGGCACTGGCCGCCGGAGCCCAGACTGTAATGCTTGGCTCTATTCTTGCCGGAACCATTGAGACTCCGGGTGAGATCACTGGAGGTCGAAAGCGCTATCGGGGCATGGCCTCTCGAGAGGCGCAAAATATCTGGCGGGGAGGAGTGCCTGAGGGCATGGCTCCCGAAGGCGAGTCCACTCTTGTGCCCATCAAGGGCCATATCGATACAGTGATTCATGAGTTGGCCGGAGGCCTGCGCAGTGGAATGAGCTATCTCAACGCCAAACAAATTTCTGAGATGAGCGAGCAGGCCCTGTTCCTCGAGATGACCACCATGGGCCATCTGGAAAGTCGGGCTCATGGACTTAAGTCCTGACCCGGCTTTAAAAAACTAGACCTTTCAATAAACAGCCAAGGTTGTCATGCAGTTAACATTTTGCATGACAACTTAGACGCAATCCACCTCAATCTTCCCCTTTGACGAGACGACTTCGACCCCCTAATCTCAGATCAGAACATTGTTGTTTCCCATTGTTCTTCTCCCGAGTGAGTTTCCTATTCTGTTGACTATGACTGTATGAAGGATTCAGCGGTCAGAAATTGTTGTTCTTGTTGCGCTCGACCGGCTCTCAGAATGAGAGCCGGTTTTTTTTAATCTTATATAATTTTTATCTTATATAAACTGTTTTTATATTGCAGAACTCCCGCGGACCAAAAAATGAAAGTTCTCGGCCCCAGCCAGAATCCTTTACTCCTCCAAAAGGAAGCCTAGGGTGGGAGCGAACCAGGTCATTGACAAAGCAATTGCCGGCCTCAAGCTGCTTGCGGGCCACATGCTCGGCTCTGTCAAGATCCTGAGAGTAAACCGAAGCTCCCAGACCAAAGGAAGTCTGATTGGCAAGCCGGATGGCTTCATCCTCACTTCTTACTGGAACCACAGCCAGCACCGGACCAAAGAGCTCCTCCTCAAAGGCCGCATGCCCTGGCCCCACTTCATCTAACAGGCTTGCCTGATAAAAGAAGCCCTTTTGATCTGGAACTTCACCTCCAATCACACAGCGAGCCCCTTGGTGAAGGCTTCTCTCCACCTGCTCTTTGAGCTCATCGCGCAAGTCTTTTCTAGCCATCGGCCCATAGGCCGTCTCCTCAGCAAAGGGGTCACCCCACTTGAGTGGACTCAAACCCTCTTTGAGTCTCTCCACAAAGTCAGCGTAATTTTTTTGCGTGACGATCAAGCGCTTGGCGGCAATGCAACTCTGCCCTGCGTTGGCCAGCCTGGAGCGCAGACACTGCTCGGCCGCCCAGTCGAGATCCGCATCATCTAGTACAACTACGGGGTCGCTGCCCCCCAACTCCAACACCGCTTTTTTCAAGTGCTGGCCGGCCAGAGCCGCCACCTTGCGGCCCACCTCCGTACTGCCGGTCAGGGACAAGGCCTTGACTCGGGGGTCGGCAATCAACCCAGCCGTATTCCGCCCTAGAATTTTTATGTTTTGAAAAACCCCTTCGGGAAATCCGGCCTCCTCAAAGAGCTCCTCAATTTTCTCCCCGCAGCCCATCACATTGGAGGCTGACTTTAACAAAACAGTGTTTCCTGAAATCAGTGTCGGAACAGCAAAGCGCAGGGCCTGCCAGAAGGGAAAGTTCCAGGGCATAATCCCCAGAACCACCCCTAGGGGTTCAAAGCTGACATAGCTTTTTTGTGCCTCGGTGGAAACATTTAAGGGCCTCAAAGCAGCTTCCGCCTCATCCACATAATGAGCGCATAGCAATTGGCATTTTTTTATCTCTGCCTTGGCTTCCTTAAAAACCTTCCCCATCTCAAGGGAAATCAGCCGGGCCAAGTCCTCTTCCCGCTCCTTTAAAAGCTGCCCGAGGCGCTCAACTCTCACCAGCCTCTCCTCGAGCTCCAAGCCCCTCCAAAAGTGCTCAAAGCCTCTTTGAGCTCTGGACAAAGAGTCCTCGATTTCTGCTTCACTCAGGGGCAGCCACTCACTTAGGACTTCCTCTGTGGCCGGGTTGATTATCTCAATCATCTTTAAAAACCCTCCTTTATCAGGACAGCACGACCTCTTCGGGCAACTCATGCAAGTTGTACTGAGAGGCCATCACTGCTCCATAGGCTCCGCAGTCGGCCACGGCCAGCCAATCGCCCTCATCGAGGCGAGGCAGCCTGCGGTCAAAACCCAACACATCAGCAGACTCACAGATCGGGCCCACCACATCATAGACCTCCTGGTCTGAGGCGCCAGCCTTGCTGCCCCCAAGGCTTAAAGGCAATATCCGGTGCTGAGCTTGGTAAAGAGCTGGTCTCAGCAGATGGTGCATCCCCGAATTGACAATGGCAAAGTTCTTATAAGGGGTCCGCTTCACATACTCCACTTGGGTCAAAAGCAAGCCAAACCTTGCCACCAGTATCCTGCCCGGCTCACAGAGCAGCCGCACAGACTTTGCCCTCTCCCCTGAAAAGCGATCTCTCAGCTCCTGTCCGTAGCGCTTCATCAACTCGGCCTCTTCTTTAAAGGAGTCTGAGTGATAGTCAATGCCCAGCCCTCCTCCCACATCCAGTGTCTGCAAATCAAAACCCTGGGATCTGATCTCCTCAAACAGCCGCCAGATTTTACCCACTGCCTCAAAGACCGCAGACAGCTCTCTGAGTTGAGAGCCGATGTGCATTGTCAAGCCCATGAGCTTGAGGTGAGCAGAGTTCTCTTTTAGGATTTTAAACAGTTCGGGCAGCAGCGCCTCGTCCATGCCGAACTTGTTGTCGCGAAAGCCCGTCTTAATATAGGGGTGAGTGTCAGGACTGACATCGGGATTCATACGAAAGGCCACCGGGGCCTGAAGGCCGAGCTCTGCCCCCACCTTGGCAATGCGCTCCAACTCCTGGGGACTTTCCACATTGATCTGAAAGATGGACTGCCTTAAAGCCAGCTCAATCTCCCCCCGGCTTTTTCCTACCCCCGAAAAGACAATTCTCTCACCCCCCACTCCGGCCTCCAAAGCCCTGTTGAGCTCTCCTCCAGAAACCACGTCCACTCCACAGCCGAGCCCTGCAATCGTCTTGATCACCTCTGGGTGGTGATTGGCTTTGACGGCGTAGTGGATGCCCATATTGAGCCCGCTGAGGGCCGTTTGCAGCTCTCTCACCCGCTCACCTATACCCTGAAGGTCATAGAGATAGAAAGCCCGATGACGATCTTTGACGATATCTGCAATCAGCTGCGGGGAGCCAGCCAAACTGAGGCGAGCCAACTGTCCGTCCACATAGGAAAAGGCCACGGTCTAATCCTCTTCCAAGGAGAAGGCTCTGTGCAGAGACTGCGCCGCTCGGGGCAAGTTCTCCTTGTCGATCACTGCACTGATTTTGATTTCAGATGTGGTCACCAAATGAAGGGGAATATTGAGCTCATGAAGCACTTTGAAAAACCTTGCCGCCACACCGGGATGATTGCGCATCCCCACACCCACAGTTGAGATCTTGGCCATCTGGTCCATCACCACAACCTGGCTGCCCTCGGGCAGGCGCGTTTGCAGAGTCTTTTCCACCAAAGGACGATCCTCCTCATTCACGGAAAAGGCCAGACGCTGCCCCTCCTCGTTTTGGCTTTGAGTGATAATGTCCACCACCACCCCCTTTTCTGCCAGGTGTTCAAAGAGTTCGGCCAGAAAGCCCGGCCCAAAGGGAACAGGAAATAATTTAAAAACCACTGTCTGCCCGTCGTGAGTGACAGAGGACACCACTGGAGCTTCCATTCGCTCTCCTTCCGGGACCACCCAAGTCCCCTCGCGCTTCTCAAAAGTCGAACGCACGTGAATCTTGACCCCAAACTTCACCGCCAGTTCCACGCAGCGAAAATGCAGCACCTTTGAACCAAGGGAGGCCATTTCCATCATCTCCTCAAAGCTCAAAAAAGGCACCTCTTTGGCTTTGGGAACCAATCGCGGATCGGCGGTAAAAACTGCCGGTACATCGGTATAAATCTCACAGGCTGAACTGCCCAAGGCTGCAGCCAGAGCCACCGCCGTAGTGTCCGACCCCCCTCGCCCCAAGGTGGTGATTCGATCTTCCAGAGTCACTCCCTGAAAGCCCGCCACCACGGGAACCACCCCCTCATCGACAAGGCGCATAAGACGCTCAGACTTCACCCCTTGAATCCGGGCTTTAGAGTACACAGAGTCAGTCTGAATGCCCACCTGATGGGCCAAAAGGGGCACGGCTCTTATGCCGCGCTTCTCCAAAGCCATGGCCAACAGAGCTATGGAGACCTGCTCCCCTGAGGCCAGCAGCATATCGTAGGCCATGCCTCGGTTAAAGGGATCAATCTCTCCGGCCAGCCGCACCAACCGGTTGGTCTCGCCCGACATCGCAGAGGCCACCACCACGGGCCTTTGCCCCTGCTGGATGTCCTCCCATACACGAGCTGCAACGGCCTCAATGCGCTCGACCGAGCCCACCGAGGTGCCTCCGAACTTCTTGACCATGAGTCTGGCTTGCGTTTTCATCTCTCCCATGTGAAGCAAACACTACACGAGGGATGAACTAGTGAAAAGTTTTATATTCGGCCAAACCTCTCAGAATTTGCCCATTGTGGCTCACCTCTTTGGCCATGCCGGCCCCAATGTCTTGGTCCTGGGCGGAGTCCATGGGGATGAGTGGGAGGGAATTGTTGCCGCTCACGCTCTTATCAACCGCTTTGCCAAGGCCTTTTCCTATAAGATGCGCCTGACCATTGTGCCTATGTTCAACACCGATGGGGCGATCCGAGGCCAGCGCAAAAATGCTCAAGGCATTGATCTCAACCGCAACCTGCCCACCGCCGACTGGACTGCGGAGGTGGCTGAGGAGCGCTATCACCCGGGATCTAGACCCTGCGAGGCCCCCGAAAATGAAGCCCTTGTCCAGTGGCTTGAAACCTACCAGCCCCAGTTCGTATTGAGTCTTCACTCATGGAAGCCCTTACTCAACATCAATGGCAACTGTCGGGCTCAGGCAGAACTCATTGCCAAACACACCGGATATGAGATCAAAGACTCCATCGGCTATCCCACGCCCGGCTGCCTTGGCACCTACTGTGGGCTGGAGCGAGAGATGCCCACCCTCACCTATGAAATCGAAAGGGGCCTTGACCCCGAGGTCATTGTTGGCAAACATGCCCCAGCCATTATTGAATGCCTCAAACTCAGTGAGAATCTCAGTTAAAGGAGAGACAGCCATGAAATCTGATATGCCCCACCAGGCCGCAAGCCGCGAGCTTGAAAACATCATCTCCGAGCTCTATGAACACTCAGCCCAGATCACCGACTTTAGCCAGATCTCCACCTCCCAGTCCGAGGCCATTGACCGCGCCATTGAGGGGCTGAACACAGGGCTGTGGCGAGTTTGCAGTCAAGTGGACGGAGAGTGGGTGACCCATCAGTGGCTGAAGCAGGCCATTCTCCTCTATTTTCGCAAACAAAAAATGCAGCTACTTGAGGCCGGGGCCTTTAACTACTTTGACAAGATCCCCCTAAAAAAGTGGACAGGAGAAGAGGGCGTGCGAGTGGTGCCCCAGGCCCTGGTCCGAAAAGGGGCCTTTGTGGACCGAGGAGCGATCCTCATGCCCTCTTATGTGAACATTGGGGCCTATGTCGGCAAAGGCAGCATGATCGACACCTGGGCCACTGTGGGCTCATGCGCTCAGGTGGGAGAAAATGTCCATATCTCCGGAGGTGTCGGCTTAGGGGGCGTGCTTGAGCCCGTTCAAGCCAATCCGGTGATTATTGAAGACAATGCCTTTATTGGCAGCCGCTCGATTGTGGTTGAGGGAGTGATTGTGGAACAGGGGGCTGTGATCGGGGCCGGTGTGACCCTCACGGCATCCACTAAAATTATAGATGTCACTGGATCAGAGCCAAAAACTCTGCGTGGCCGCGTGCCGGCCAACTCTATAGTGATCCCGGGCTCGATCAATAAGAGCTTTCCGGCTGGAGACTACCAGACCGCCTGTGCTCTGATTATCGGGCAACGCAGTGAAAAAACCGACACTAAGACATCCCTGACTCAGGCCCTACGGGACTTCGAAGTTTCAGTTTAAGCTCAAAAGAAATCACTCTCGGTACCTCAAAGCCTCTGCTGGAAGTATTTTTGAGCCCTTGTGAGAGAGGTAAAAAGAACCCACAGTGGTGATCAACAAAATGCCACCCACAATAAAGCCGATAAGACCGAAGTCGACGGCCGCCGGAAGGTGGCTGTCCTGATAGATATCAGGGAGAACCGGCAAGGGGTATCTGTCCAGAACCAGAGAGATGGCCAATCCCAAAAAAAGACCAGAGACAAGCCCCGCTCCGGACAGCATCAGCCCCAAATAGGTAAACATTTTCCTCAGCCTCTGCCTCTCCATACCCATGGCCATGAGCATTCCCATATCGCGTTTTTTCTGTGCCATCAGCAACACTAAAACCGCAATCACAGAAAAAGCCGTGATCAGCGCGCTCAGAGCAAGAAAAGTCGTCATTACAGTCTTTTCCAGGAGCAGCGCTAAAAACAAACTGGAGTTTCTATCACTCCAAGTCTCTGCCTTAAGCCCTCCCTTCATCAAAGTCGATTTTTCGTTCTTGGCCTGATCTATATCCCTCAACCATATCTCCCAGAAGCTCTGCTCAGAGGGCGACTCCCTCAAACTCAACAGACTCTCCCCCTGCACAAAGAGAAGAACTTGAGAGTCCACCTGAGACTCCCGAGAACTCAACCTGGCCTTGACCCTCACCCTCTCATAAGGCGGCGCCTGCCCCGCTGGCAGGAGCAGAGCCTCTGGAGGCAGAACTAAAATATGATCCCCCTCAACCACCCTAAGAGTACGGGCCAAGTCTAGGCCTAGAATCACCTCCTGAGGCCGCATCCAGGACCGCACATCCGCCTCCATGGTGGGAACAGTGGGGGGTGAGCTGCCCCCCAGCTCCACCCCTTCCAATCGAGCCACGTAGCGGTTGATCTGATGCCCGAGCACCGCTTTAGCGACAGCCCCTCCAAAGGCCCCCTCTCCTGTGCGGATAATGACATCATGACTTTGAATCTCAAAGCTTTCCTGAAGCCCTCCTCTGGATCTCAAATCAGCCATCCAGTCGTTGAAGACCTGAAGCTCCTCGGCTGTTTTCGGGTGCTCCACCACTAGATGGGGCTCTACAGCCAATAACCGCTGGCGAATCAATTGGTTGAATCCATTCATCACACTGCTGACCACGACAAGTGCTGCCACCGACAGCAAAATCCCCACCAGGGACAGTCGAGCAATGGTGCGAATCAGGGACCCTGAGCGAGGAGAAAAAAAATACCTCTGAAAGAATAGCCAATAAAAACCCATATTGGCTGGAAATATACAGCTTAGCGGCGGGGAAACCAAGAAAACAGCAACTTTAACTTCAAGTGCCAAGACCTCCACCAGCGCTTAAAAGCTCGCTTGAGGCCTCGCTCAGGAGCAAAGCGCCTGAGCAGCTCGCTGTCCTTGAAGTCCTTCAGGGTGGGGGCCTCAAGGAAGTTACGTACCACTTGAGCCAACTCCTCCCCATCTAACTCTTTGACAAAAGACAGGATCTCTAGCGCTTGGGCCAAAGTGGTTTTCTGCACCGAAGAGTCAAAGTGGACGGGGCTATCTTTGCCTCCCAGGTAGATCTCCTGGGGGCTGTCCGATTCCTTTTCAATGACCAGTCCTGTCTTGAGGCCGTGAACAATATCCCACTGCACCACTTGGCCCCAAAAGCTCACATGCTGCTTAATGAGATTGCCCCGCTCATCCCACCACAAAATCAAATCGGCGCCATGATCGCTATGAAGCCAGGAACTGGTCACCCTTTGATCGCGCAAATGAATGAGATCCTCAGCCACAGGCTTCAGGCTCCCACCGAGCAGTTCTGGTTTGAAAAAGTCAGTCTTCAGAGGCTGGCTCACGCAGTGAACTCCCCTCTTCGATTTGACTGTCTCTTTCCTCTTCTTCTTTTAAGACCTCACGCACACTGCTGCGCAAAAGAAAGGTGCGCTGCAGAGCCTTTAAGGTCACCACAGTCTCATCCAAAGCCTCAACGGCGCGCTGACTGGCGCGAGGAATGGTAGGGGCAATGGTGGTCAGGACAGGGGTGAGCTTTTGGAATTCCTCAGTCAGGACATTGAGGTTGCGCAAAATCTGGGCGAGCTGAGGCCCCATGTCGGGCATCTCCTCGTTGAAGGCTGGTAGCACCTTGTTCATTTCCTGGGTCAGCAAAATCATATTGTCAAAGACCCTCTCAAGGCGCTTTTGCTGATTGACGGACTTGGTGGCATGGATGACCTCAACAGACATCTCATTGAGATTGCGAAACAGGGGCTCCATGGTATCAAACATTTTTATCAGAGCCTGGGTTCGCTCCGGATCGGCAAAGGACTCCGCAACCACCACCAAATTCTCGGTCAGCCTTTCCATTGTGCCCAAAAATGGTGCAAGCCGCCTTCCACTGACCAAGTCCATAATATCAAAGCCGGCCTCTACTTGAAGGACGGACCCCTCCTTAATTTTGGGTAAACTGATATCTCCAACCGTGATGTCAATGACCTTTTCACCGATCACAAAGGGTCGGATAACTCGAATCTCGCTGTCTTCGCGGAGTTGATTTTCAAAGTTGGAAAACACAAAAAAATGGATGTGAACTTCATTGGCTGAAATCAGTTCCACATCTGTCACTTGCCCTGCGCGAAGCCCAGATATCTGAACCGCTGTCCCTGCCCTTAACCCCTCGGCAGAGGGAGTGATCAGGACGTAATGGATTTTTGCAGAAAACCACCCCTTCTTCACAGCAAGCCCTACGCTCACGACCACCGAGCCTACAAGTGCGGCCAATACAAATAGCCCTGCTACTTTTTCAAAATGACTGAGCTTAACTTTCACTTTAAGCCACCCCCTTGAATGCAAATTCTTGTCTCAAAAAAATTACCCTGCTGAAGCCGTTCGTCGCTGGAAACCACGAATATATACTTAAGGGACCCTTGATCCCGTCGCCTTCTCACTTCTGAGGTCAGCTCTTCCACCAAATTCTCGGCCAAACCAACCGTGGGTTCATCCAAGAGAAGGACTTCTGGCTCATGGATAAGTGCCCGAATCAGACAAGCGACCTTTCTCCGACCTCCGGACACGGCCGAGGGTCGCTCGTGTTGCACACTGGTTAAGCCAAAGCGCTCAAACCACAGATCCACTCGGGCTTGGATGTCCTGGGTGGGATAGAGTCCATGATAGAGCATGGGGAGCTCCACATTCTCTCTGAGCGTTCTGTTGTTCAAAAGCCCCCCGAGGTCAAAGGCATAACCAAGGTTGAGGCGATAGGGGACAAATTCAGCAAAGCTCATCTGGTTCACTGATTGGCCATTGATTAAAAAGTCCCCTGAGCAGGGATGACAGAGGCCACACAGGAGTTTGAGCAAAGTGGATTTTCCGGCTCCTGCGGGAGAGTCAATCTTGGCAACCTGATTTTGAGGGAAAGAAAAGTCCACCTCAGACAAAATCCTCTGACTTGGGTCAAACCCAAAGCTCATTGCCGAAAAACGCAGCTCATGGATGGATGCTCTTTGGATCACCACAGCCCTCCCATCCGACTGAGTTGATTGAGATAAAACCACAAGCTCACTCCAAGGTTAAAAACGGTCACATAGATAATGCTATTCACAACGGCCTTCGTTGTGACCTGAGGGACCTCATGGGGACTTTGTTTTACGAGCAATCCCTGGTAGCAGCAGATGGTAAATATAATTGCTCCACCAAAGGTGTTCTTAAGCAAAAAGAGAAAGATGTCTTCCTGTGCAACGGCAGCCGCCAGTGACTCGGTGTAAAAACTAAAGGGCAGATCGTGGGTGAATTTTGTCACCAGAAACCCACCCATCAAAGCAATCAGTGTAAAATAAAACGACAGACACAGCAGGCTCACAATCCCACCCACCAGACGTGGAAATACAATATAGCTCAAAGGATTGATTCCCATGACTTCAAGGGCCTCAATTTCGCGATTGGCCTTCATATTTCCCACCTCAGAGGCCACTGCGGTCCCCGACCTGGCGATCACTAGAAGGGCCGTCAACAGGGGAGCCAACTCCCGCACAATCACAATCACCAGGAGCTGGCCGATCATCTCATGACCGCCAAAAAAGCTGAGCTGAAAAGAGGACTGCATGATCACCAGACTTCCCGAGGCCAAAGCCAAAATGGAGATCAGGGGCATGGCCTGCCATCCGGTGAAATAGATCTGAGCTGAAATCACACTGACTATCGTGCGGAACCCCTGAGCTCGATCCACAATGGTGGCCCTGAAGGCCAAATAGACCATGGCCAACACCTGAAGGGTGTAGAAGATCTGGTTGAGGACAGAGGCCCCCCAAGACTCTATATAATGCCAAAAGCCGTTAACCACTCTGGTTGCCATAGTTGGCTTTTCGGCAGTTTCTCAGTAGGCAAACAGGGAGTAAAACATGGACTTCACTGTTTCTAAACTTAGGTCTGAAAAGGCCGGTTGAAAGCGGCCCGTCACCACGGATCTTTGATGTATGGTGAAGTCCTGAGCAAAGATGGCACGAAATGTCCTGTAAGACCTGTACATATGTAGGTTTGAAGTCACCAAGATAAGGTCCCGACAGTGGAGGGCCTCGACCAAGGGCTGTGCCTGCTGGGCATTTCCATAGGTAGTGGCAGAGCGTCTTTCTAAAATCACATCTTCCTCTCGGACCATGGGATAGTAGGGCCACTGGGGAAAGATCTCCACAAAAGTGGATCTGGGATGCACACCGGCGATGATGAGCTTTCTAACGGCCCCTTGGGCCAATAAGTCCAAGCCCTCTCGCACACGGTTGGGACCACCTGTGAGCACCACGGCACAGTCGGCCCTGTGGTCCTGAGTCCAGGCAGTGATCGGTGTCGCCTTGACCCGTTTCATTTCCTGATAGAACCACAGCCCCCCTCCACCCATGATGGAGAGCAGCAGTCCCCAGACCAACAGACTTTTAATTCCCCAACTCCTAGCGCGCAGCAATCACTTCAATCTCCACATTGACCCCCTTAGGCAGAGCCGAGACCTGAACAGTTGAGCGGGCTGGGGGGGCGTCTTTAAAGTAAGTGGCATAGACCTCATTGACCCTGGCAAAATCGGCCATGTCGGTGAGGAAAATTGTGGTTTTCACAATATGAGAAAAGTCCAATTCAGCTGCGGCCAATACCTCTTTGATATTGGCCATCACTCGCCGAGTCTGCTCTTGTATGTCTCCGGTAAAAACCTCTCCGGAGGCGGCATCAAGGGGGATTTGTCCCGAGCAAAACAATATGTCGCCTAAAAAAACTGCCTGTGAATAGGGACCCACTGGCTCAGGAGCCCTTTGAGTGTAAACAACTTTCTTTTCCATAGAGAATCTCTCCTTAAAATATATTTGGCCTTAGAAGTAAAAGGTGACTCCTGCACGAAAGGGGTGATCACCTAAAGTCCGAAATCTCACCTCGCTGGAAATGGATGTCACGCCAATTCCCAACTCAAAATTAAACCCCAAGCTCTCCAGACCGGAGAAGAAGAATTCCCCCCCAGCAAAGCCATTGAGTTCAAAGCCAGAGTCATTGTTATTTCCGGGGGTCTCTTGACTGATCAGTCCCACTCCTGCACCCATGTAGAAGTTCATATTGTCCTCAACAAAAATCACTCGAAACACCTTGGCCATAAAGCCAAAGCGAGAGCTGTTTTTTTGCGTGTCCACCCCTAAAGAGGCCGCAATCCCCAAGTCCCGAGCAGGGTAGTAACGCACAGCAATACTAGGCAGGCTCCCCTGAATGCTAAATTGGTCAGTGAAGCCCAGCCCGAGTCGATGAGTGAGATCCTTGGCTTGGCTTTCAACTGTCACAAGGCCAACACCCAGCAGAGTCGCTGCCAACAAAAAGCCCCGAATCGCTTTGAATAAGCGACCTGATCTGAATTGATATCGCATAACAAGCACCCTCCCTTTAGAGGCCTATTAACCCCCTAAGGGCTTTGATTTTCAAGAATTTTTTTCCTTGCCACCTCTGAGGATCAAAGCTAAGAACGGGGCCTGAACTCCGTGGGCCTGTAGCTCAGCTGGGAGAGCATTTGGCTGGCAGCCAAAAGGTCGCAGGTTCGATCCCTGTCAGGTCCACCATTCAAGTTCATCCTAACTCAATCAGTGTGGTGAAAGGGGTTCAGCAAAGAAAAAAAAAGGGGGGGGGTATGAAATCTTTATTTATTTTTTTGGCATTGGGACTGTCGGGGGTGGCCAAGGCCAGCGATTTTCAGTGTTTCCTTTATGCCACAACCACTTCTAGCAGAGCTCCAGAGATCCTTCATCTTGAGATCAACGGCAATCCTGTTCACTTTGGCTCGAATGACAGGAATCGTGGAGCCTGGAGTCTAGCCCTCTCTTCTGAAAACATCGATGGCTATGGCGTCCTCGAATTGACTCTTCTCACCGGCAGACAGGCGGCTGCAGTCAGCTCCGCCCGGGTCGACAGTGATGCCCAATTGATTGGCCTGACGCTGAACACAGACTTATTTGCCGATGTCATCTGCTCAAAGCTCTAAACCCTGGAAGATTCTCGTCCACGGTGGAGCAGGCGCTATCCAACCAGATCGTTTTAGTCCTGAAGAGAAGCAAACTTACCTAAATGGCCTTGAACAAGCAGCACAACTTGGAGCCGAGGCTTTGCTTCAAGGAGCAACTGCCCTACAGGCGGCGACCATTGCTGTTAGAGATCTTGAAGACAACCCCCTTTTTAATGCCGGACGAGGGGCTGTCTACCACTCCCAGGGTGGCCATGAGCTGGATGCATCTGTTATGTGCGGCCTCCAGCAAAAGGGAGCTGGAGTGAGCGGATTGACCAGGGTCAAAAACCCCGTAGAGCTGGCCCTTATCTTACTGGAAAAGGGCTCTCACAGCCTTCTGGCAGGAGGCGGAGCTGAGAGCTTTGCCGACCGCTGGCCCCAACTGAAAAGGGTTCCTCCTGAACACTTCAACACTGACCTCAGAAAGCGCCAGTACCAGGAGTTTTTGCAAAAGGGTCAAATGAGTTTGGATCACGGAGGACAGACGGTGGGAGCCGTGGCCCTGGATCTTCTGGGAAACCTCGCCGCAGCCACCTCAACAGGGGGATTGACGGGAAAGCTGCCTGGCCGGGTTTCTGATTCGGCCATTGTCGGAGCCGGAACCTATGCCGACAATCAAACCTGTGCTCTCAGTGCCACAGGCACGGGAGATGTTTTTATTCAGAGGAACTCCTGTTTTTACACTCACCTACTTGTCAAATCCGGAGCCAGCTTAAGTGAGGCCTGCCAAACAAGTTTAGATGATCTCAAGGCCCACGGAGGTTCAGGAGGACTGATTGCCATTAATGCCCGGGGAAACTCTGCCATGCTCTTCAATACACAGGGAATGTTTCGCGCCCAGATGGGCTGGGACAGCCCGCTTCAAGCAGAAATAGTTTAGAAGTTGGTTGCGGGGGCCGGATTTGAACCGACGACCTTCGGGTTATGAGCCCGACGAGCTACCAGGCTGCTCCACCCCGCGTCATAAGTGAATGCCATAAATGGTTGAACTGGGGCCAAACTACGCAGCAAAAGGCATGGAGTCAAGCCTGGAGCCAAAAATTTCACTCAGAATATTTTCTCAACGAAACTGGAGAAAATCCGAAAGGGCTTCGACCCCCTCTTTATCCCATCATCCCTGACCGCAAACTCAGCTTCCACTTTGCCCACCTGACTGACAAGCTCACCTAGATTGATTGTGGACATGTGTTTGGATTTAAATTTTTCATAGTAGAGCTTCTCATAATCACAAAAGCTCTCGTTGTTGGACAAAAACATCAGCCTGGCCAGATACAAGAGGGTGGCCCTATCCCGAGGATCGGTGATCTTTTCAAACAACTCCCCGGCAGGCTCAGCTGTCTCAAAGCCCTGCATGATAAGTTCCACCTGCTCAGGATTCACCTTTCTTTTTTCCAAACTGTCCCGCACAAAGTTTCTCTCCAGCTGGCAAACCTGCCCATCCACATGAGCCAAGGCCACTAGAGTCTTCCACTTGTTAAACTGACTGTCGTTAAGCTGAACTGATGAGCTCATCCTGCCCCCCCAAAACCAGATTATAAAACACCCTTCCTCAAGGCTAAAAACCAACGACTATCAAGTCAATCTCTGATTGCTAGGCCTTAAAGAAGCTTCAACCTGAGTCCGCTGAAAAGCTGTGAACTAGGACCACTTGGACGACTTCCTTGTTGAAACCGCGATCTCTTTCGACCACTTGGGCCACCTGGTGATGAAACTGAGAAACTAGCCCCATGATCTCCCCTGCCGCCTTTTGCGACAGAGCATTGACCCGAACTGAGGAAGTTGATGGAGACTTTTTGGTTAAGGGCTCCAAGGGATATCTGTCCGCAGCCATTTGAGTGGAGAACTTGGTCAGAATCCGAAGTTTCCTTTTCCGGACTGCTGAAAAGCTAAAGTCAAAGACACTGGGGTGAAACTTCTTACCGTCAAAGAAAATCAAGCCATGACTTTGCATTAACATTAAGGTGGAGCGCGCCTCTTTCTGACTGCAGCCAATTGCCTGCGCTAAAACCTCGTCACAGTGTCGGCTCAAAGACCTATAGGAGCTCAACTGCAAGGCGGCGTTGACAAATACACACAGAGGTTGTCGCCCCACCAAGTCCATGGCCCGCACAAACTGCTCATAAGCCGGAGCCAAAGACGGCATTTTCTCGACGTCGACAAAGTAGCTGACAAAGCTCACCAACATACTGGGCACTTTATCGAGAACCTGAAAGACCTCGACCAAATCTGGCCCCTGCTCCATGGAGGCCCAACGTTTGAGGGTCTTCCTCTGCCTGAGAACGTCTTGCGATATGCTCCCTCCGGGCACCCAAGGGGCCCCAAGACCTTGGAGCTGAGTCCATATTTCTTCAGCTGTGAGGCTTGGCCTAAACTCCCCAGAAAAACTCCAAAATTGCTCACGAAAGTACTGCTCAAAGGGAACTTTGAGTGCCTCACAGAGTCCAAAAAGATCCCTCCACTTAAAGTGAGTGACCCCTGATTCCCACTTGCCCACTTGATTGAAGGAAAAACCCAGCAGCTGACTCAACTCACGCTGTGTCCTCACCCCTCTCAACTCACGCAGGAACTCACCCACGCAGGCATGGTAGTCAACTGAGGCCTCTCTAGGGCGTGGACATTCAACATCTGGCATAGCCTCAAGAGGCTAACACATCTTGGACTGAAGGCAAAATCTCATCGACTCCCTTGCGAAACGAGGTGGGGGCCGCTTGAGTTGGATAGCCCATACGAAAGCCAAAAAGTGGCTGCATCAGGTCAAGTCCCCAAAGTTCCTGAAAGCGACCAGCCACCTTGGCCATCACGACTTCTTGTTTGGCAGTCAGCCGGAAGGCTGCGGGGTTTTTCAATGCCTGATGGGGTAAGAGGTGCCCTGCCAAGGGCTGAAGAGCCAGCCCCTTTTCCTCAGCCGCCAACCACAGTCTCTGCATAGATCTTCCCAAATCAAAAAAACCTTTCCCTTGGGCCTGACTCGCAACAGACAGTGGGTGGATGTAAAAGAAGCTTGGAGCCCCTTGAATCGGCACCTTCACGGCGGACTTGGCAATTTGCCCAGAAATCCCCAGGGGCATTAAATTCCACAGCCAGCGCTGGCTTTTTAAGGCCCTGATAAGAAGCACTTCATTCCACCGCAGGGGCAGCTGAGAGAAAGGGATTCCTTGGGTGTCCTCCTCTGCAGGCTGCTCCTTTAACTCCTCCAACACAGAGCTCAAGAAGGCGGGCTGCTCCCACCTTATTTTTTCAAGGGCAGAGAGGTGCTCAATGATCTGGGCTCGCTCATCAGCGCTTTCAAAAAACTTAAGCGCAAAACCTCGCTGCTTAAAGTCTAAGCACATCCACTCGCAAAACTCCTCCGGGACCTCTTTCTCCAAATAGGCAAAGCGGTTGGTGGTGCGACGAAGCACTGTATTGGCTGAGGAAATTAAAGCAGGGGGGCTGGGCGATTCAGCAGCCGCCTGGCTCACCTTAAAGTCAATCGACCAGGCAAAGAAGTCAGAGCTGTCGTGAAGGCCCTGAACTTGAAGCTCGGCCCCATCCAGCCTGGCCACCAAATCAAGACTTTCAAAAAATGCTCCCAGAGCGATAAGACTGGCTGCCCCGTCCAGGTCCAAGTTGGAAGGAGCCTTTGCATAAAGGGGATCCACCAAAAGACGAAAGCACAAGTCTGATGGACTGGACAGCCTTACAAGTCTCCAGGGCTGGGCATTTCCACCCGAAGGAGCCCACCTTGCAATCTCCACCCACTTTCTAAAGTTTTCCTCAGTCATAGGTTAAGAATCGCACTGAATTTGGGCAGAGGAAATCAATTCGTTTGCCAATTTCTATTTTTCTGTTGGATGCAAAACTCATTGGAAACAACAGTCCAGTTCCAATGTTTGTTAAGAATGGCCTTAGGTCGAGTTTTGTCACTCCACTCGAAAAATTTTCAGATTCCAAAGTTTTGCAAGGTCCGTCTCGACCAAGAACCTTCCGTCATGTTAGCTTGTGTCATCTTCAGACCTTTAACCTGAAAGAGGTATATATGAAAAGTTTAACTACAAAGATCTGCTCTCGAAGTGTGCTTCCGATTGCAAGCCTTATAACTGCTCTATTGAGTGGCCCATTGTTCCACGGCCTGGCCTTGGCCCAAACCACTCAACGCCCCCTCAACTACTATGTGGAGGATCTGGATCTTGTGGTGGAGAACTTGATGGTTGTTGGGACCTCAACCCACAGCCCCCGCTTTGTGGGGAAGACTCAGATAAGACAGTACGTCCACGTCCTTGAGATGAACCTGGATGGTGAAATTGTCTTTGCTCTGAGCCGCACTTTTAGTCCCCACTATGAAAGCCTTCCCTTTAGAGGGGCATTTGTGGAGCTCCGCCCCCTGAACCCGTACTCCCTTCATGAAGCCCTCTTACTGGAAAGGGTGCCCGAGATCTTGGCCCTCGATTCAGACAGGCAGTTTTTTATCCTCAATGAGATCATCCCCACCGACAGATTGATTTCAGTGACCGGATCTGTGGAATCCTGCAGTCGAACTTCAACCAGTCGCATTTACTCCATCTCCACAGAAAGCCTGTGTATCGGAGAGTACCTCGTGCCCGAGTTGGCGGATTATTTGGGCGAAGAGCTCACTGTCCTACTCAAGCCATCGAATAGAAATTCCGAAACCCAGTGCCACTGGCTCCAAAAGTTAACCGATTCCCGTGGGTGCAGACTCAAATCCACCGATTTTATTGCCGAAGTTCGCCAAGAGGGCTTGGTTCTCGTACAAAACTATGTCAACGAGTTCAAAGATCCTCAGGGAGAAACTATTTTTGAGTACTTTCCCGTACGAGCCGATGCCGATGGAGTGACCAGCAAAGAGTTTTAATTTTATTGCACTTGACCAAAACCTAAAAAATGCAATGCTAGAGCCATATGAAATGGCTCTGGCAGGCTCTTGGCAAACTCACTCAAACGCAAATTAGCTTTCATGCCGCACACCTGTCCTTTTACACTCTTCTGCTCATTATCCCCCTGACGGCCACCGCCATCTCGACCCTGGCAGCCCTTCCCTTTGTCGAACAACACGTGAGTCTTTGGAGAGAGTGGATTCTAGATATGGTTACGATTGGGCTTGACGACTCCATGAGCCAGCAGTTCAAACGATCCGTAGAGAGGGTTCGGGGCTCTACAGTGGGCTGGATTGGACTTGGAGTGTCCGTCTACACAATTTTTATGATGATCTCCAGCATTGACTCCTCGGTGCAAATGCTGTGGAGAGCTGCTATCAAGCCAGGTCTCAAAAAGCGTCTCTTAGTTTATATTGGAATTCCCTTGATCTTAGTTCCTGGTCTGCTCTTTTTAGCTCTGTCTGTTTTGGTGCGCCTGATGGAGTGGTTTGTAGGCCCGGTCCGGATCTTGGGATACCTCCATCTCTTCTTCTTTTTGTTTCTACTCTATTACCTCTTACCCAATGCCCGAGTGAAAGCTTGGGCTGCGGGAGTTGCAGCCCTTGTCGTCTCGCTGTTTTTTGTGGGCGGCCAGACTATTTACCTCTGGGCCTCTCGAGATCTATTTTTGTACAACCAGATCTATGGCTCCATTGCCATTTTGCCACTGTTTATGCTTTGGGTTTATTTGATGTGGCTGATCTTTTTGGCAGGAGTGCTGCTCACCAAAGCTCTTCACCATCGCCCCAGTTAAGCTGTCTTGCGCATTTGGTCTTCAAAGGCCGTCAGGGCCACTTTAGCCCCGTCGCCCATGGCCATAACAATCTGCTTGTAGGGAATGGTGGTGACATCGCCAGCCGCGTAGATCCCTGGAACCGAGGTCCTCCCCCTTTCGTCCACGACAATCTCCCCATAAGGAGTCACCTCCAAGAGCCCCTTTACAAACTGGCTATTGGGCAAAAGACCTATCTGCACAAAAACTCCATCCACTTCTAAGCGCTGAACCTGGCCAGACTCCTTCTCCGTCTCTTGACTGCGGTCCTGATACTCCAAGCCCACAACCTTTTTCCCATCGCCCAGCACCTGGGTGGTCTTGGCCTGAGTGATAATTTTGGTGTTGCCAAGGCTGCGCAGCTTCTCAATTAAAACTCCATCGGCTTTGAGGCTGTCACTGAACTCCAGCAGGGTGACATGAGTGGCGATGCCGGCCAAATCTATCGCCGCCTCCACTCCAGAGTTGCCCCCTCCCACAACGGCCACTTTTTTGCCCTTGTAGAAGGGACCATCGCAGTGGGCACAAAAGGCCACACCTGTTCCAATGTGCTCCTTTTCTCCTGGCACGCCAAGCTCTCTCCATTTGGCCCCAGTGGCGATTATAATTGTCTTGGCCTTTAATTTTTCCCCGCTCTCCATGATCAATTCATGAACCTCTCCGGGGCGAATCTCACTGACTCGACGATGCTCTAAAATTTTTATCGGATAACTCTGCACATGCTCGCTCAGTGAAGCTGAAAGCCTGACTCCCTCTGTGTAGGGAACAGAAATCATATTCTCAATGCCCTTCGTCTCCTGAAGCTGACCACCAAAACGCTCGGCTAAAATCACCGTCGACAGCCCCTTTCTGGCCGAGTAGATGGCCGCCGAGGCCCCGGCAGGGCCGCCCCCAACAATGGCCACATCCACTTGCCCCAAGTCCACTTGAGAGCTCTGTGAATCCGCATTCTTACCAAAAAAGGACTCCAAAGTTGCAAGCAGGTCCAGCAACTGCACCTTGCCTGAATGAATCAGCTGGTCGCCGGCAAAGACGGCTGGGACCCCCTGGACACCGAGTCGATTGACCTCATCTTGTGCCACGGCACCGTCTACCATTTGATGCTCGAAGTCCCCGTGCAAAGTGGCCATCAAGTTGAGAGCCTGGACCACATCCGGACAGTTCTCACAGGACAGGGAAATAAAGGTCTTGAGTCGAATAGGTCCTTTCAGGCTGGCTATACGCGCCTGAATGCCCTCATCAGGCCTCTTGCCTTTACCATCGGCATAGAGGATGGATAAAACTAGGGAGGTAAACTCGTGCCCCCCTGGGATTCCGAGAAAGGATATTCCCGTTGAATGCCCCTCCCGGGCGATCTCAAAAAAGGGGGCAGGCCCGGGATCTTCAGCCCCGACCTGCTCCACTGTCACTTTGTCTGAGGTGGCAGCAACACTCTCCAGCATCTCCAGCAGACGCTCTTGATCCGAATGAGCAGACTCAAAAACTCTCAACTGGATACTTTTATCTAAACTGGCAAACACATTTTTTAGCTGTTCAACAAGAGCTGCTTCGAGCATCACTGACCTCCTTGAAATATATTACGAGATTAAATTTTTCCCACAAGGTCTAGGCCGGGCTTTAAGGTGTCTTCACCTGGACGCCACTTGGCTGGGCAAACCTCGTTCGGGTGAGTAGCCACAAACTGGGCCGCCTGAACCTTTCGCAACAGCTCATCGGCATTGCGCCCAATTCCATTGTCGTGAATTTCAGCGAGTTTTATCATGCCCTCCGGGTTGATCACAAAGGTTCCCCGGTAAGCCAAACCTGCCTCCTCAATATGAACACCAAAGGCTCTGGAGAGAAGTCCCGTGGGATCGGCCAGCATGGGATACTGAATTTTTTTGATCGTCTCAGAGGCATCATGCCAAGCCTTGTGGACAAAGTGGGTGTCTGTGCTCACTGAGTAAACCTCAACGCCCATCTTCTTAAACTCCTCGTACTTATCGGCCATGTCGCCAAGCTCTGTGGGGCAAACAAAAGTGAAGTCCGCCGGGTAAAAGAACAGAATCGACCACTTGCCCATCAGATCGTTGTGGGTGACGGTCTTAAAATCGTCCTTATGGTAGGCCTCCACTTTGAACTCAGGAATCTTGGTGTTAATTAAAGTTGTCATGAACTCTCCTTTGTTAACTTGAGGTTGATTCCTCAAAAACCACCATAGCCCAAATCAAACCTCCTGAAAAATCAATTGTTTTTATCCCTTCATAGATGTTATCTATTAGAAATTATGGCGACATTGACACAATTAAAATATCTTGTTGCGGTGGATCGCTGGCGACACTTTGGCAAAGCTGCCGAAGCCTGCCATGTGTCACAACCCACTCTGAGTATGCAGCTACAGAAGTTTGAAGAAGAATATGATGTGGTCTTTTTTGACCGCAGCAAACAGCCCATTCTACCCACTCAAGAAGGAGAGACCATTATTGCCCAGGCCAAGGTGGTTTTACGCGAAGCTGAAAAACTCGATGATATGTGCAAAAATCGCAGCCAGGAGCCCATGGGGGAGTTCCGCCTGGCCCTGATTCCCACTGTGGCCCCCTATCTCTTGCCCTATTTTTTAAGCCAATTCACTCAGACTTTCCCCAAAGTGGAGCTCTATATTGAAGAGCTTGTCACTGAGAGCATTATTGAGGCCCTGGAAAACGACCGCATCGATGCGGCCATCCTGGCCACCCCCTTGGGACAAAAGAGCTTGGTGGAAAGACCGCTTTTTTATGAGCCCTTTTTGCTCTACCTCCACAGAGATCACCCTTTGGCCAAAAAGAGCCGTATCAGCCAGAGCATGCTTGAGCCCCAGGACATCTGGCTGCTGTCAGAGGGCCACTGTCTGCGCAACCAAGTGGTTGAGATCTGCTCCCTGCGCGACCAGCCTGAGAAGTTTCCCAATCTAAGACTGGAGAGCGGAAGCCTTGAAACCATTGTGCATTTGATTGAGCGGGGAAGCGGCTACACTCTTTTACCCCACCTGGCCAGCCAGTTTATTCGCCCTAACAACAAAGCCCTGATCAAACCCCTTGTGCGCCCCATTCCCAGCCGAGAAGTGAGCCTTGTCTACCGCCGCAGCCAACACAAAAAGTTAATTATTGAGGCTCTGGCTCAAGAAATTATTCAACGAATCCCTGCCGAGCTCCCTCGTGAAAAGTCAAAGAGCTTGGAGGTTCTGGGAATTTGAGTAGGCCTCCATCCGCAAGGTGGGTCGTGACAGCACATAGATGGCACTGCCTCCTATAAAAGCTGCACTCAACAGCTTCACCCATAGGGGCGCTGGAGAAATCAGCATAAAAAACATCCCCACCGACATCCCTAAGGCCGCGGCAGTCTTACCCGCCCGGCTGATCGCCCCATAACGTCGCCAGGCCACCAGAGTGGGTCCAAATCGCGGATGCTCGAGAAGCCAATTTTCAAACCGCTGATTGCTCTTGCTAAAAAAATAGACTGCGGTAATTAAAAATACCGTCGAGGGCATCACCGGCAAAAAAGCACCCAAAAAACCAAGCCCCGTCATGCCCATCCCCGCTGTAAAAAACAGGACTCTCTTCATACCCGAACCTCCGCAGTTGCGGTTTTTACCTCGCTCACCCCACTGGCTGAGAGAGCCTGAAAGACAAGGCCATTGAGTTTAAAGGCTGTTGCGGCCTCCTCACAAAGAGCCTCTATTTGTTCGGGCATCATCTCGCCAATTTGATCCAGACGCTCGCGGTAGAGGTTTTTCTTCTGGTCAAAATCTGAAAACTCATAATCGTGAAACTCAAAACTATGCCCCTCAAAGCGGGACCTCAGCACTCGCCCTAGGATTTCTCCTCCGGACAGATCCCCTAAATAGCGCACATAGGCATGGGCCACTAAAAGCTGTGGCCCACTCTTTCCCAGCTCCTGCAAATGCTCTGTATAGGCGCTCACAGCCCTCTTGAGCTCGGGGCTGATCGGCAGCTCAAGCCCCTGAGTCCAGGCCTGAAGGTCTTGCTCCAGAGCTTGGCTTCGAAAGAGCTCGGGAAAAAACACCAACTCAAGGGCGGGATCGTCTTGGCACCTGTGCATCTCTTCCTCCAGCACCCTATAGATCTCCCTCAGAGCCCAGAGGTAGCCTCTGTACTCGCCCTCAGAAAAGCTGCCGCGAAAGAGTTTTTTGATAAAGTCCGCACCCTCGGCCTCTCTATGGGCCTGACTCGTCGAATCTCGCAATAACAGTGACAGTTTTTCCATTTTAAAGCTCTCCTTCCAATGAAGACTTAGACTTAGAGAGCCTTTGCGGGAAGGTCAACAGTTGCCTAAAGAGACGGGGTCACTTGCAAGTGAATTGATAAGGCCTGTTTGGGCCTGGGGATTTTAAAGCTGAGGAGGGGATTCCGTCTTGCCTCCAGCTCCGCCAGACTTACCTCCCCCGGGCAAAAGGAGCTTCAGGCCGACGGCAGCAGCAACCAAGAGGCCTGCGGCCATACCCAGCTCCAACATATTGTCCAAAAGCGTTTGTCTAGGGATGATGCCAAAGACGGCCAAAAGCCCAAGCAGAGTAAAGCAGAGCACCAAAACCACCGCTATGATACGAATTGAAACCAGCATTTATGCACCTCGCTGTAAAGGGGTTTTATTCCAAGTTCGGTTATCCAACTCAAGGTCCTCAATGATCTCCAAGACATCCACAAGTTCGGTTGCAGCCCTCTGCACCGATGATGTCAGCTCCTTGACGTTAAAGTAAAGGGGCAAAAAACTCTTCTTGTGGGGAATGGAGATCACCGCAAGCTGATCCAGAAAAACCAGCTCTATGCCATCCCCATACTTGTCCCTCAGTTTCAGAAAGTGCTCCATAAAGGCCGGGGTGAGTTTGTAGCGGGCCTCAATGGGGTTGGTGGAAGTCACTTTAAAGACCTTTTCAAAGTCCGGATTTTCCATCTCCACCAACTGAAGCTCGGTACGAGAGCTCTTCAGCCTCTGCAGCCCCCGAGCAATAAATCCAAGCCTTCCCTCGGCCCGGTCCACTTGGACGAGTGTGTGACTGTTGAAGTTCTTGTTGAAGTCTGCCTTGAACAACAGCCCTCTGTAAATGGGCGTCCAGGTCGTTTGAGTACGACCTCTTGAGTCTTTACTTGTTTGTTTCCTAAAGGTCCCAATTTCTGAAAGCCGAAACTGGGTCTGCGAAATCAGTCCAGAAAAGGCTCCATAAATATCTCCTCGATCGTAGGAGGGGTGAAATAGCCCGCAGCTTATATAAAGCTCACGGGGAAAGGCCGGCTGGGCCTCAAAGCGAAAACTTGGATCTAAGAAGTCCATGAGTTGATCGCGCATCCAACTGACTAAAACAATCTCAGCCTCTCTGCGCTTTCGCGACTGCTGGGCCCACTTTTGCAGCTCTGGGCGCATCTTAAGGAAGGCAAAGCCCCCCACAAGGGCTGAACCCAGAAAGACCCAGGGAGAGTATTCACCTGCAAGATTCAAATAGCCACCAAAGAAACCCACCGCCAGGGCCCCCATCAGCCAGGGCCCCCAGGTTCTCTTAACTTCATCCAGACCACTGCGGTCCACCTGGTTCTCCTGCTCGAACTTTTCCACCTCTGGCCAGAGCTGGCAGTTGCAAAATTCAGGCAGGGTCTCAAGCTTTTGCCTTAAGGCTTGAATATTAGGCATTTACTGCACTCCTCAGCTCGCCTGCCCAAAGAGTTTGGCCACATCTGGCTTCACTGCAGCTTCAGGAGCCACCTGAAAGACGGCCTTTCTGCGATAGCCGAGAACCTGCGCCAAAATCAGAGTGGGCATTCCCTCCACCGCATTGTTGTACCTGACCACTGCCGCATTGTAAGTTCGACGGGCGGCCGACAGCTGCCCTTCAATTTCGTTGAGAGAGGCCTGAAGGCTTAAAAAGTTCTGGTTGGCCTTGAGGTCCGGGTAGTTTTCCGCCACGGCAATGATCCGACCAAACATCTGAGACATCAGGGAATCGGCCTGCTGCAGATCCCCCTCTCCGGTCATCGGGCGCTGCAGGCTAGCTCGGGCCTCGGTGATCTCAGTCAATAGCTTGGACTCATGGGCTGCGTACTGCTTGACTGTGGCCACAAGACTTGGAATCAAGTCCGCCCGTTTTTGCAGATAGGAGTGAACCGCTCCTGTGGCATTCTCGATTTCATTTTTCTTGGCCACAAGCGAGTTAAATAATATGGATACAACAACCACTGCGGCAATTAGAAAGATAAGTAGTCCTGCTGACATCTAAAACCCTCCCTTATTGAATCCTTGACGAGGAATCTATCGGGAGAGTTCAAACTAAAGATGAGGAAAAAATAAGGGCTGCGGCTCCTAAAATAGCTCCTTGGTCCGCTGAAATCTCAGAGTGAGTCACTCGGGCCCGACCCCGGAAGGAGGGAAAGGTAAATTCCTCTAGGGACTGCTCAACTTTTTGGCAAAAAGGAGAGCCTAAAAGACTCCCTCCTCCAGACAAGACAAATAGCTCTGGTCCACAGAGCATATGTAAAGAGGCCAAAGCCCGTCCTAGCTGGCGGGCACTTTGCTCCAAGGCTGCGCTCACTAGAGAAGACTGGGGGTCAGCAGAAAACAGCTCCAAAACCTCAGACCACTGAAAGGATTGTCCGGTTATCTCCTCAATGGTCTTGAGCATACCCTCCACCGACAGATAGGGCTCCAAGTGGCCACGGCTCCCCCCACAGTTGCACTCTCTGCCCTCCTCATAAAGTGAGGAGTGACCAAACTCTCCGTTCACCCCCCCGGGGCCTCGCAGCATCCGCCCCTCGGCCACTAGGCTGAGCCCGACCCCCGTGCCCAGAGTGACGAGAGCAAAATTGCTGAGACCACGGGCCTTTCCCCAACGGGCCTCACCAATGGCTGCCACACAGGCATCATTCTCCAGAAGAATCTTCCCAGGCCAAGTTCCTCTAAGAGGCGCAACGACATCCACCTCATCCCAAACAAAATTTGTAGGCGAAATCATTTTACCAAGATCTGGATAGGCGTTGGGTGCCCCAATGCCTATGCCCAAAAACCCATCGCTTAAAGCTTCCCCCTCCAAAAGCTCCCCGATGTGCTGACTTAAAGCACCGACAAAGTGGCCCGGACTGCCATGCCCCTGGGAAGAGAACACAGATTCCCGTAAAACTCGGCCACCCTCATCCACCAGTCCAAGTTTGGTCCTGGTCCCGCCAATGTCGACTCCCACTGCAAATCGGGCCATCTCCTAATGACTCCTTTTGAGGCGATAGACGTAGTGCACGATCTTTAAATCATTTCCCCAGAGCTCACGACTGAGCCTGATAAAGAGCAGCTCCTCGCTGTCTTGCTGAGGGATCCACTCCCTCCACTCATCGATCGCATAGATCACTGGGAACTCTCTGTACTGGCGAATCCAGTAGGCAGAGTTTGGATCAGAAACAAAGTCGGCCCTCTCCAGAAAATTTTGCCCCTGTCCTCTGATATGGCGAAGCACTTCTAACTGCAAAATTCCCGTCTCCCCGAGGTAGCTGAGCTCAAAAGCGGCTGGGGAACCCTGGACAAATCCGCTCTGCACAGACTCATGAGGAGTGGGTCGAAGTTCTATTTTCACCGCCCCCTCACAGAGACCATCGCCCTCGTGAACGCGGTTGTTGACCTTGAGCTCACAGGAGAGCACTTGGTAGCTGCCCACAAAATCTGCAAAATCCAGGTCTTGAGGAAGAGCTGTGGCCCCTCCACCCTGAGAAAAGCTAGCCAGGCAAGTCACTGTCGCCACCAAAGACAGAATTCTCTTTCGCAAATTCCCCATTGAGCTCATAAAACCTCCACTCCCTCAAATACGAAGAATTGCCCAGCCCCTCAGGGGCTGTCAAGGTGACGTTCTAGGGCACTGAGTCTGTGATCCTTTCACAGTTGGATTGTATTTGAAGAGGGCCTCTAAGGGTCTGAAAACAGCTTTAAGTTGTGTTTTTAAAGAGCCTTAGTGGCCTCCCCCACCCGCTCCCGTACACAAAACTCCAAGCTGGCCCAAAAGTTGCTCAATTAGGGCCAAGTGGGCAGGCAAATCCAGTGAGCTGAGTGCACTGTTCAAAAGGAGACTTTTGTGGACGTTAAGGCAATAGATATAAAATCCCCAAAGCTTTTAAGGGTCGGCCTTGTCGCCTTCTTTGCCCTTGCCTTCAACTCGGCCTGCACTGTGGAGAGCGGACCCCTAGTGGCCCCTGCCAAGGAGTCACTCAAGTTTCAAAGCCATTTTGGTATCTCTGCCTCAGAGCAGACAATGCAGCAGGCGCGCTATGATATCAACGAAGTTCAAGTCAACTTCCGGGCCCTCAACGGCCACCAAAACTCCATCACCGGACTCCTTGCGGAGGACTTTCAGGTCAGCGAAAATGGAATTCCCGTGCACCCCTTCTCCCTCAGGAGTGAAACTGAGCGGATCAACCAAGTGGCCGATATTGTCTTTTTGGTGGACGTCACGGGGACAATGTCTGAGCTCATTGAAACAGCAAAATTGCGGTTGCGCCACTTTATCCAAACTTCACGTCAGCAGGGCTATCACACCCGCATGTGCATCTCGACCTTTGGCAACTATACAGTCAAAAAGTGCGAGCGCTTTTTTGACAACAACCCCAATGACCCCAGCACGGAGGCCCAAGTTCGAGAGTTGCTCTCAGAACTCAACCAGCTGAGGGCCTTCCGCGGAGCAGGCTACGATCCGGGCTGGCCAGATCTCAATGAAAACCCCATGGGAGCCCTCATGGATGCCGCCGATGCGCCTTGGGGAGAGTCCTCTCAGCGCTTTGTGATCCTCGTCACCGATTGGGGCTTTCACATCTCTCCTGAAGTGGATGAGACCGAGGTTGGGGGTGAGGCTGGGGAGGAGGCTGAAGCTGAAGATGCGGCTGAAGCTGGAGATGGCAGGGTCATGATTGATGTTCATTATCTAGAGGGCGGCAAGGGACAGATCCCCGCCCCGCGAATGAGTGAGGTCAATCAGGCCATTGAAAAATCTCAGATGACCGTCTTTGCCGTCACCCGCATGGAACACACACACCGGGGCCAGCACATGGTGTGGGACGGCTTTAACAGCCCACTCAATGGCCAGCCCAGCATCGTGGAATCCAGCGGTGGCGAGTGGTTTGACTTTGATTTGGTGATTCGCGGTCGAGTCACTCTTGACCAGATCCTCCAGCGAATACTCGACCGGCTCAACACCACCTATCAAATTCGCTACCAAGTGGACTCCATCCCTCACTTGGATCCCACTCTACCCGTGAAGCAAAGAAAGCTCGACATCCAGGTTAAAGGCCACCCCCGCGCCAGCGTCCTGATTGACTCTGTCTCCAGTACTCAACCCCAGGGGCGCCCCGAATACAAAAAGCAGTGGAAAGTCGGCACTGAAGACATTCTCAGTGACTCTTTACAGATCTTTGTCGATGAGAAGATTATGACTCCAGGCGAAGATTTCAAGATAGAAGGTGGGGATGTGATCTTTGCCGAGGCGCCCGCCCCCGGAGCTCAACTGCGCTTTGTCTACTTTTACAAAAACCCCAGAAAGAACTTGCGCGAAACCACTTTGAACTTTGCAGGCCACCTCAACGCCAGCAACACCCAAGTCGTTCTCAACGGCCACAAGGTCACCGACATCTCTCACCTGATCTTTGCCCATGACCTTGAAGGGCACACCAACTTAAGTTTCTCAGAAGCAGCCCTTTCCTCCACCTCCGACCCCTACCAGATCTGGGAACAGCGGGGCCTCTCAGTGGAAGTGATCCTCACTCAATGATCTGTCGGGGGTCAAGCAAAATCACTATCCCCACAAAGATCTGAATGGAACGTGCCACTGACATGTCTTCTCCTTACGCATCCTCAATTGTAAGGCCTCTGCTTCGCTTTCGCAAAAAAAATGGCCCCACTGTTTCAATCTCAGACATCTCAACTGCAAAGGAGGCTCATTGACTGGGCCATAGACCAAAGGCCCGACTCAATATGAGACGGCTTGCCTCCCTCTGGGACAACACATATGCTGAGGGTCTCTATGAAAATCGCAATCCAAGGTGCTCTTTCCAGAATCAGCGAAACTCTCAGCGAGACCCTCGGACACTCCGTTGTGGGTCGACAAGATGCCCTGGATGAATTCCTGCGCGAGCGCTGGCCCAAGTTGTCTCCCCTTAAAAGTCGTCTTCAACTGCTCATGGTGCGAAATGTTTTGGAGCCCCTGGTGATCCAGCCCTATCAGCGACGTATGCTTCCAGTTCTGTTTGGACCCATCTACTTTCAGGCTCTAAGTGCTGCTGTTCGCTTTGACCTGTTTACTCTGTTAGATCAACGGGGTGAATTGACCTTGTCCGAAATTGCAGAGGCCCTTGAGATTGACCCTAAAGAGGCGCGAGTTCTTTTGGATGTGCTTGTCACTTTGGGCTTTATTCAGAAGCGCCCATCGGAGGAGGCCAGCTACTACAATCACTGGCTGACCAAGTGGTACCTGAGCGAGAACAGCCCCCTCAATATCAAGGCCGTGGTGGATTGGTACCACTATATCTGCTACAAACCCATGTACCATTTTTTTGAGGCCCTTAAGACAGGTCAAAATGAGGGCCTTGTTGAGATCGATGGAGAAGGCGACACTCTCTACCAGCGCCTGACCCAGCATCCTGAGCTTGAGCGCATCTTTCAAAAGGCCATGGAGCAGATCTCAACCTCAGCCAATCGCTCTCTGGCTAGCTATGTGGACTTCTCCCAAGTCCGCAGCCTGGTCGATGTGGGAGGAGGAAACGCCTCGAACATTATCGCTATTGCTCAGCGCAACCCCCATTTGAGAGCTCGAATTTTTGACTCCCCTTCCGTGGAAAAACTCGCCCAGGAAAATATCCAAAAAGCCCATCTGCAGGACCGACTCTCAACTCTAAGAGGGGATTGCTTTAAAGACCCCTACCCCCAAGACGCCGACTGCTTTCTCTACTGCCACTTTCTGGATATTTGGTCCGAAGAGCAAAACAAATTTCTGATCAACAAAACCTATCAGGCCCTACCTGCTGGGGGACAAATTATCATCTTTGATATTATGCAAAGAGATGACGGCAAGGGTCCCTTGACCGCCGTGGCTGGCCACCCCTACTTTTTAACTCTGGCCACGGGTCAGGGTTTTATCTACTCGGCCCAGGAGTATGAGTCCTGGCTGACCGAGGCGGGATTCACCCAGATTCAGCGCCTCCACTTGCCTCAAGACCATATTGCAGTCATCGGTCATAAAGCCTAGGGCTTAAGGCTTTGCCCGCCCGCTTTCCCAAAGCAGCAGCTGCTCCTTTAAGGAGCCTCCTCCGGCATAGCCCCCCAGCTTGCCGCTTTTGGCAATGACCCGATGACAGGGAATGACCAACAAGAGGGGATTTTTGCCGAGAGCCGTGCCCAGGGCTCGCAGGGCCCCCGGACAACCTAAACTCTCTGCCAGATCTGAGTAAGAAACTCTCTCCCCAAAAGGAATGCTCTGTGCCTTGCGCCACACTCTCATTTGAAAGTCGGTGCCCTCCATGTCCAATGCCAAGTCAAAGCTCCGTCTGCTCCCTGAAAAGAATTCGGAAATTTGCCTTTGAACCTCTCTGGCCAGAGCCTGTTTTTCGGCTGCCTCCCCAAAAGAACTGTCCTCCGCCTCACAGCTCTGTTCAGGCCCACTATTCCAAGACAGCCTCTGCAAACCCCTTGCAGACAGCCTCACTGAGAGCCAACCGAACTCTGTTGCCAAAGAAAACCTCAATTTGCCCTCTCCTCCTCTGCTCCTCTTCTCCTCTGCTCCTTTTCCCTCTGCTCAGGCGCGCAGACCCAAGACCTCGAGCCCTTGCATTTCGCTCTCATCCAAAGTGAATTCAAAAATAGCTAAGTCCTCGCGCATATGCTGCTCTGAGGTGGTGCCGGTCAGGGGCTGAATGCCGAGCTGAGTGAGGTAGCGAAAGAAGATCTGCTCAGGAGTTTTATTGCGGCCCTCAGCCAAGCCTTGGACTGCGGGGTGCTGGAGTAGGTGGGGGTTGGCAGTGAGAGTCCAAAAGCTCTGATAGATCACCGGCTTTTTGGCTCCCTTCAGACAGTAACCCCTCAGCTCTCGGTCATAGCCCGAGTCCCGGTAAAAGCGATTTTGCAGTACCAGGGGCTGCACCCGAGCCTCTTCGCAGAGTCGGGCAAAGAAGACCGGGTCATAGCAGTTGCTCAAACCCAGCTGCCCCACCAAGCCCTGATCCACCAAGCTCTCCATGGCCTGCCACACTTCCATCATCTTCTCCCAATCACCAAGAGGAGAGTGCAAGACCAGGGAGTCGACAAACTCCGAGTGCAAATTCTTTTGCGAGCCCGCAAAGGACTGCAGC